>CAYXPG010000001.1:0-21132 GCA_964467205.1 uncultured Pirellulales bacterium
ATTCCTCCCTGGCCTGTTTTTGAGAGGTAGCGTTGGCCCCTGAGTTGCCGGAATTAGTTTAATAGCGGATAGTTGCTGAATAGAAACCCAAAGATGGGAAGCCGATGAGATATGGTATTTGATATTTATAAGCGTGGTCAGGGTAAATATACGAGATTGTGTAGTGCGTTTGGCATTGTGTTAATCGCAGGGCTGGGTTGTTGGCGGCTTTATGTGAAACTGGAGGGTGCCGACCTGGGATTGTGGTTTGAGACGATGGTTCCGGCTGGTTTGTTTGTCGGGCTGACACTTTTGGTTTTTTGGCTGGTAAATAGAGCTACCATTGCAGATTTTATGATAGCTGCTGAGGGCGAGATGAAAAAGGTCAGCTGGTCAAGCAGAAAAGAAGTGGCGGTTTCGACCTTTATTGTTATTTGGGTTGTGATTATTACGGCATTTCTGCTGGGTACTACTGATTTAGTGTTCAACATGGTTTTCCGGCGTCTTTTGCAGTAATTTTTTTGGCAGGAGGTTTGAGAGCTAACTTTAGAAGGAGTTTTTGGCATAATCGGGAAGCCTGGTTTACGGACAAAACATTAAGTACCTGATTTCGGCGAGTCGGGATAAAGTTAATGGTATTTTGGTAATTGTCCTGCCTTTTGGCGGCGCCGGCAGTAGTAGCTGATTTATTTATATTACAGGCATTAATATGCGTTGGTACGTTTTACGAGTCCAGTCAAATAAAGAGATGCTCGTTAAGGAAGCTCTTTTGCAGAAGGTTCAGATGGGAGGTTTAGGCGATATAATCGGCAGAATAGAGGTTCCGGTTGAGCAGGTTAAGCGAATCCGCGGCAGCAAACAGACCGTCCATACTCGTAAGCTGTATCCTGGTTATGTTTTTATGGAGATGGAGCCGACCGAAGACGGGCGTGTGCAGGAGAAGGCCTGGTTTATGATTAAGGAGACATCCGGTGTTGGAGATTTTATCAGCACTGAAGGAGTTCCCACGGCGATGCGCGATACGGACGTGGCAAAGATGCTTCTGGAAGTGGAGAAGCCTGAAGATGTACCAAGCATCAAAGTTGAGTTTGAAAAGGACGACCAGATAAAAATTCGGGAAGGTGCGTTTGAGAATTTTGAAGGTATAGTTGATTCGATAGACCCTGAGCGTGGGATAGTTAAAGTGATAGTTACGATATTCGGCAGGAGTACGCCGCTGGATATAGAATATTGGCAGATAGAAAAGTTATGATTTTGCATTGTCTTTTTTGGGTGCGTGTTGAGTGATGTCAGAAGCGATGCAGGATTGAGGTGAATAGTGGCGAAAGAAGAAGTATTGAGAATTAAATTGCAGGCACCGGGTGGTCAGGCGACTCCTGCGCCGCCGATAGGTCCGGCGCTGGGTCAGCATGGGGTTAATATCGGCCAGTTTGTTTCGCAGTTTAACGAACGAACAAAAGACCTTAACGGGATTATAGTTCCTGTTGTTATAACGATGTATAGGGACAAGAGTTTTTCTTTTGAGGTCAAGAGTCCTCCGGCGGCGGTTTTGCTAAGACAGGCGGCGGAAATTGCCAAGGGCAGCGGGATACCCAATAAAGAAAAAGTCGGTAAAGTTACTCGCAAGCAGGTGAGGAAAATTGCAGAGAGGAAGTTCAAAGATTTGAACGCATACGATTTGGACCAGGCTGAGAAGATTATAGCAGGAACCGCCCGAAGTATGGGCGTTGAAATAGAGGGCTGAAAGAAGGATTTAATATAGTGCCGACCACGGCAGTTTGATGGGAAAATAGTGGCAGCGAAATTAACGGCTCGAAAGAGGTATTATTCGCGAAGGTTTGGAGTTTATATGGGTTACAGGAGCAAGAGATATAAAAAGGAATTGTCGAAGCTGAGCGAAGAGTCGGTCAGTCTGGCCGAAGCGGTGAAGCAGGTCAAATCGTTTGACTCAGTAAAGTTCGACCAGAGTGTGGAATGTGTTCTGAATCTTGGTATTGACCCGAAGCAGGCCGACCAGTTGGTTCGCGGTTCAATATCATTGCCTTATGGTATAGGCAGGCAAAAAAGAGTTGTGGCTTTTTGTGAGGACTCTGATGTGGAGGCGGCCAAACAGTCAGGTGCAATCGAGGCCGGCTGTGATGAGCTTATCAAAAAGGTCTCGGACGGCTGGATGGATTTCGATGTTGCGATTGCATCGCCGAAAGTGATGGGCAAGGTAGGCAGACTCGGCAGGGTTCTGGGGCCACAGGGCAAGATGCCATCACCTAAGAACGGGACGGTAACGACAGATGTAGTGAAGGCGGTGGCGGAATTTTCGGCGGGAAAAGTGGAGTTTAGAAACGATGCCGGCGGCAATATTCACGTGGTGGTCGGCAAGCAAAGCTTTGTGGCTGAGAAGCTGATTGAAAATATCGAGGCTTTTGTCTCGCATATAAAGAAGATAAGGCCGGCAGCGACAAAGGGCACATATATAAAGAAGATATGTATTTCCGCTACAATGAGTCCAAGCGTGAGTGTTAGTACTTAGAGACAGCGTGCGGTGAGTAACACAATGGAGCGTATAACTGAAGTTAAGATGTTAAACACGAAGAGAGAAAATTAGTAAGCTACTAAACATTAACAGGTAATAAGATGAGTAAGTACGTAAAAGAATTACTGCAGTCTGAACTGGAGAAGAAGATTTCTGATGAGAATATCAGGGATTTTCTGGTTGTAAGCACGAGAGGCGTAAGTGGGGTTGATAATAATCTGATGCGTGGGGGGCTGAAGGAGAAAGGCGTTAAATTGATGGTTGTGCGGAATTCGCTGTTTAGAACAGCGCTTCACAACAGAGAGATGGCGGCGGCGACTGATTTGTTCAGCGGGCCTTGTACTGTTGCTTACGGGGGCGACAGCATTGTTGAGGTTGCAAAGGAGATGAGACGCTGGGGCGAGAAGATTGAGGTCATTGAGATTAAAGGTGCTTTTCTGGAGGGTTCGGTTTTAGACTCTGCTGCGGCAGAGGCGCTTTCGAAGATGCCGACGCGGTCGGAATTACAGTGTCAGATTTCTATGCTTGCGCAGTCTCCGGCGAGGCGATTGGCTTCGGTGTTGGCCGGGCCTGCGGGTATTATAGCCGGCTGTTTGAAAACAATTATAGAAAGGTGTGAAAAAGAGGCGGCGTGAGGATTGATAATTTAAGATTGCCTGTATGGCTGTCCCTGTTTTAAAGGGGTTAAACGGAACGGCGTAGTTTCGGCTACCATCAGGCGCTATAAGTAATAGGAGTTAAACAGAAATGGCGATAGAACAAGCGAAAGAGACCAAGGCAAAGGAAGCCAAAGAAACTAAGGAAGCCAAAGGAACTAAGGAAGCAAAAGAGGCAAAGGAGGCAAAAGAAACGAAGGGATTGAAAGAGACTAATGCAGCAAAAGAGGCAGAAGCAGGTAAAGAAGCCAGGAAATGGAGTAGTGATATAAAGAAGCTGGGTGACAAGATAGTTGGTTTGACATTGATGCAGGCCAAAGAGCTTGGTGATTATCTCAAGGAAGAATATGAGATTGAGCCGGCGGCCGGTGGAGCAGTTATGGTAGCGGGACCGGCTGCGGAAGGGCTGGCGGAGCAGGCTGAAGAGAAGACCAGTTTTGATGTGATTTTGAAGGAGTTCGGCGACAAAAAGATTCAGGTTATCAAGGAAGTAAGGGCCATGACAGGGTTGGGTCTGAAAGAGGCCAAAGACCTTGTTGACAATGTTCCCAAGCCTGTCAAGGAAGGGCTGAACAAGGAAGAAGCAGAGTCGGCGCAGAAGCAGCTTGAAGCAGCTGGTGCGGTAGTTGAAATTTCGTGATTCGTAGAGCGTGATGCGTCTCGCGTGGCAAGAAAAACGTAATACGATATACGACATACGTAATATGATATAATTATGGGAGTGTGATATGGTTTCAAGAGCCGTTCGCAATTTTGGCAAGATCCGGGATGCCGTTGAGATACCGGGTTTGGTGGCGATACAGAAGAAAAGTTACGAGGACTTTCTGCAGAAAGATGTATCAGCAAACAAGCGAAAAAACATTGGGCTTGAATCACTGTTTAGCGAGATATTTCCAGTTGTAAGCTACGACAAGAACAGCTGTCTGGAATATGTCTGTTATGAGCTGGAAGAGCCGCGTTATCCACTTAAACGTTGCCGCCAGTTACGTCTGACATACGGTTACCCATTAAAGATTTGCTGCCGACTTCGTGAAAAGAAAGGTGAAGATGTGTCGGAGCAGTGGGTGTATCTTGGTGAGATGCCGGTTATGATAGGTGGCGGTGAGTTTATCATCAATGGCGCCGAGCGAGTTATTGTAAGCCAGCTTCACCGAAGTCCCGGTGTTGATTTTCTTATCGAGAGCAAAGAAGGCGACAGGGTGCTGCATGGGGGCAGAATCATACCTGAGAGGGGCAGCTGGATAGAGATAGGGGTTACTAAAAAGGACGTTTTGACCGTCAAAATTGACCAGTCGAGCAAGATACCTGCGACGGTATTTCTTCGAGCGATAGATGCTTCGCACGGGGACACCGAGTCGATTATTCGGCTGTTTTATCCGACGAAGACCGTCTCTAAAAACAAACTGACACCTGATATGTGGTCGGTAGGGCCGATAGTAGATACCGAGACTGGAGAAGTGATAGTCGGTTCCGGTGAGCAAATCGGCGACAGGGTTTCTTTGATACAACAAAGCCGGATTAAGAAGGTTGAAGTTGTTGAGCAGGTTCGAGACCCTCTTATTTTGAACACACTTGCAGAAGACGATTGCCAGAGTAACGAGCATGCTCTGTTGAAGTTTTATATGAGGCTGCGGCCTGGCAATCCGCCGAATCAGGAGAAGGCAAAAACCTTCTTTAAGGAGAAATTTTTTGACACGAACCGCTATCGTCTTGGCAAAGTAGGCAGATTCAGATTGAATCGGAAGTTTGGTCTTAGCGTGCGTGACAATGAGTCTCTCAAGAATGAGATACGAAGAGCACGGGACGAGTTACGAGAGAATCTTAAAGACAATTTCGAAAAGTGGCTCAAGAGTGAAGAAGGGCGCAAGTGGGTCGAGGTAAACCAGGATGTGCTGCGGAAAAAGTATCTGGTCAAGGGCGGCGAGCGTACGGGAGGTTTTGCGTTTAAGTATGTTGTCACAGAAATAGGCGGTAAGCCTCTCAAGGACAAGAAGCCAAAGCGTGAGTTGACGGCACTGGAGACGAAACTGTCGTGGGAGTATGGAGGGGATTCTGGCGGCGGGCTGCCGCGGTTTAACGACAAAGAGGAGATGAGCCGTAAGGAGGTAGAAAGATTGTTTAAGAAGAATCCTCAGCTTGAGGATTTGTTCAAGCAGTGCAAGGAGAGTATAAAGTCCGAGTCCGGCTGGATAAGAATCGACAATCTTGATATGGAACTTGCCAAGGCCAAAGTTCCTAACAAGCAGGGGATATACTTTTTCAAGAGTCTGAAGACCAAAAGCGTCAAAGACGGCTATGTGGGCAAGGCTGGGTCGAATAAGAGCGAAAAGCCCCGCAGCCAGGGTCTGAGTAAACGACTTGAGAAACATTTCGGCGCCAGATTTAAGGCTGACACACACAAAGAGATTTATGATTGTGGTGACAATCTTCTCAACACGTGGGCGCTTGATGAGAAAAAGGAGTCGGCGCAGAAAGTGATAAAGCTGCTTGAGGAGGAGCTGGCACGGCTTGAGAGTCCGGACCATGATATGACTCTTTGTGCCGAAGATTTTATTAATACGATGCGTTATATTGTAGGTCTTCGAAATAACGAAGGCGAGGTTGACGATATCGACCATCTGGGTAATAGAAGACTGCGAACAATCGATGAGCTGGCTTCTGACGAAGTCAGGAAAGGTCTTTTAAAGCTTCGCAAGACCGTGCAGGAACGTTTGAGCACAAGAAGAGATACGGAGGAACCCATTCGGATAGCAGATTTGGTAAATTCCAAGAGCGTATCGAGCAGTATAAACTACTTTTTTGGTCGGGGCGAGCTGAGTCAGATAGTTGACCAGACGAATGCTTTGAGCCAGTTGACTCATGAGCGGCGTTTGTCGGCGCTTGGTCCGGGCGGTTTGAATCGAAGGCGGGCCGGTTTTGAAGTTCGTGACGTTCATATCAGCCATTACGGCAGGATTTGTCCGATTGAGACGCCGGAAGGGACCAATATCGGTTTGATATCCTCATTGGCGATATTTGCCACGATTGACGAATACGGTTTTTTGCTTACTCCGTACCGCAGGGTAACAGACGGCGTAGCTACCGGCGATGTGGATTATTTGCGTGCTGATGAGGATATGAAGGCTACAATTGCGGCCCCGGCAGCGTTTGACCAAGAAACCGGCGAAATCCAAAAGGATATGGTTTTGGCGATGAAGGGTGGTGAGCTGACTCATGTAACAGGCAATGATGTCAATTATGTTGACGTTTCACCGAAACAAACGGTGGGGATCTCAGCTTCGCTGATTCCATTCCTTGAGCACGATGACGCCAACCGTGCGTTGATGGGTTCAAATATGCAGCGTCAGGCGGTTCCGCTGCTCAAGACGGAACGGCCTTTGGTCGGTACGGGTATGGAAAAGGTGGTTGGACAGAACTCGAGTATGGTCGTGCGAGCGGAAAAAAGCGGCACTGTTACAGCTGTGGATTCGCTGCATATAGTGATTGACGGTTCTGAGGAATATACGCTTTCGAAATTTGTTGATTTGAATGAGAGGACATGCCTTAATCAAGTTTCGACGGTTAAACTGGGTGAGAAAGTTGAGAAAGGTCAGGTGATAGCGGACGGCGGCGGCATAGCCGACGGTATTTTGGCACTTGGTAAAAATCTTCTTGTCGGCTTTGTTTCCTTTGACGGATTCAATTTTGAAGACGCAATTATTATCAGCGAGAAACTTGTGAAGAACAACAGTTTCACAAGTATTCATATTGATGAGTTTACGGCTGAGGTTCGTGAGACCCGTTTGGGCAGGGAAGAATTTACGAATGATATTCCGAATGTGAGTGAAAAAGCGCTTCGGAATCTTGATGAGGGTGGAATAATCCGTGAGGGGACAAGGGTATGTACCGGAGATATACTGGTCGGAAAAGTAGTGCCGAAGAGCAAAACCGAGTTAACGCCGGAGGAGAAGCTTCTTCACGCCATATTCGGCCGGGCGGGCGAAGACGTTAAAAATGATTCGCTCGAACTGCCCAGCGGATACGAGGGGGTTGTGATACGAACGGAAAAATTTACGCGGCGTGGGGCTGGTGGTGAAGAACAAAAGAAAGCTGTGAGGGCCAAGATAAAAGAATACCGTCAGCAGATGAAGGCAAAAGAATGTGCGGTATTTCGGCAAATGGTAGAAGCCATCCATAAAAGGTATGACGTTAACATCGTGGACCCGTCAACACGTCAGAAAGCCGGCAGCAGCGTGGACGACACGGTTGTCTATGAGCAGGTAGAAAACTTTAATATTAAATGGGTAAGGCCGGCGGGGATGCGTGATGACGTTGAGAAGATTATAAATAAATTCTGGATGAAGATAACTGAGCTTCAGGAGAAGGAGCAGAGGCACATTGATAGTTTGAAGCATGGCGATGAGCTTCCCAGCGGAGTTATGCAAATGGTAAAGGTTTACGTTGCCACAAAAAGGACGTTGTCAATTGGTGATAAGATGGCAGGTCGGCACGGCAATAAAGGTGTAATTGCCAAGATAATGCCGGAAGAAGATATGCCTTTTCTCGAAGATGGGACGAGTCTTGACATACTGCTCAATCCTTTAGGAGTTCCGAGCCGAATGAATGTTGGCCAGATTCTTGAGACGCATCTTGGCTGGGTGGCCAAGGTTTTGGGCTTCAATGCGATTACGCCTGTATTCGACGGTGCCACCGAAGAAGATATCCAGGATCTGACTAAAGAAGCGAATGAGGTTATGCGGCAGAGGGTGGTTGAGCTTGAAGAAAAGAAAGAGGCGCCATCGAGTGATGCGCTTTTTGTTAATGTTCCGAGTACGCTGAAGACGCAATTGTATGACGGCAGGACGGGGATGCCGTTCGACCAGCAGGCGACGATCGGTTATATATATATGATGAAACTCCATCACCTTGTAGATGACAAGATTCACGCCCGTGCGACCGGTCCGTACAGTCTGATTACTCAGCAGCCTTTGGGTGGAAAGGCAAGGACCGGCGGACAAAGATTTGGCGAGATGGAAGTCTGGGCGCTGGAGGGGTACGGTGCGGCTTATACGCTTCAGGAGATGCTGACGGTCAAAAGCGACGACGTGGAAGGTCGAACGAAAATATATGAATCGATGGTCAAAGGAACAAATACACTCGAAGCAGGAACACCGCTTTCCTTTGATGTGTTGTGTAATGAGATAAGAGGGTTGGGAATGAATATTCAGCTTGAAAAGAAACGGCTGGGAAGCAGTGCTCTATAGACGTGAATCGTGAGAGTTGTTGAAGATGGCGAAGCACGTGATATTAAATATAAGGTGAGGATTAATAAATGATAAGTAATATTTATGATAGGATAAATGATTACGGTTCGGTTAAGATATCGTTGGCCAGTCCCAATGATATTCGCAGTTGGTCTTTTGGTGAAGTTCGCAAGCCGGAGACAATCAACTACCGTACGTATCGGCCGGAGAAGGACGGTTTGTTCTGTGAGAGAATCTTTGGGCCGGAACGCGATTGGGAGTGCACCTGCGGCAAGTATAAAGGGACCAAGTACAAGGGTATCATCTGCGACCGATGCGGGGTGAAGGTTACTCACAGCAGGGTCAGAAGAAAACGAATGGGCCATATTAATCTTGCCGCACCGGTGGTGCATATATGGTTTTTCAAGGCGATTCCGAACCATCTTGGGACTCTTTTGGCGCTGAAGGCTACCACGCTTGAGAAGATAATTTATTTCCAGGACTATGTTGTTACAGACCCTGGACAAAGCCCATTGCAGAAGGGACAACTGCTTAGTGAAGATGAATTCCGCGAAGCTATGAATAAATATGGGGGTTCCTTTAAGGCGTTGATGGGTGCCGAGGCGATAAAGGCGATATTGTCCGAGATGGACCTCAGTGTTTTGGCAAAGCAGTTAAAGGCGGAGATAGCCGCTACCGGCAGCAAACAAAAAACCAGAGATTTTACCAAACGTCTCAAGACAGTTAATGCAATAGCGAACAGCGTTAATAAACCTCAGTGGATGGTTTTTGAGGTTATTCCAGTTATCCCGCCTGATTTGCGTCCTTTGGTTCTTCTTGAAAGCGGGAATTTTGCAACGAGCGATTTAAATGACCTTTACAGGCGTATTATCAATCGTAACAACCGCTTGAAGAAGCTAATCGACCTTAATGCCCCGGAAGTGATTATCCGCAATGAGAAGCGTATGCTCCAGCAGGCGGTGGATTCACTTCTGGACAACGGCCGCTGCCGCAGGCCGGTGCTTGGCAGTAACAATCGGCCATTAAAGAGTCTGACCGATATGATAAAGGGCAAGCAGGGGCGATTCCGTGAGAACCTGCTTGGCAAACGCGTAGATTACTCGGCTCGTTCTGTAATTGTAGTCGGGCCTAATTTGAAGCTGCATCAGTGCGGTCTGCCAAAGAAGATGGCGCTGGAGTTGTATCAGCCGTTTATTATTCGCAAACTTAAACAGCACGGACTTGCCGATACGATTAAGAGCGCCAAGAGAATAATTGAACGGCGTGATGAACAGGTCTGGGACATTCTTGAAGAAGTGATACATCAGCATCCGGTTTTGCTCAACCGAGCTCCCACTCTTCATCGGATGGGGATTCAGGCGTTTGAGCCGATTTTAGTGGAAGGCAATGCAATAATGCTTCACCCGTTGGCTTGTAAGGGCTTCAATGCCGACTTTGACGGCGACCAGATGGCGGTACATTTGCCGCTGAGCGTAGAAGCCCAGGCAGAGACACATACACTGATGATGACCACGAGCAATATTTTTTCACCTTCTAACGGCTCTCCAATGGTAGGTCCTTCTCAGGATATGGTAATGGGCAACTACTATCTAACATTTATGTTTGCGGGTGAGAAGGGCGAAGGGATGGCATTTCGAGATACTTTTGAGGCGATGATGGCCTACGAGACCGGCAAAATCGGTCTTCAAGCCAAAATCAAGGTGAAAATTGGTAAAGAAAGAAAAGTTATTGATGAATCCGGTCATTTTAAGGATGAGCAGTTGGGGATAATTGAGACGACGGTGGGACGATGTATATTCAACGATATACTTCCCAAGGCGACGGATGTGCCATTTTACAATATGGTAATGAGCAAGGGTAAGCTCAGTCAGGTGATAAGTGACTGCTTCCAGTTTGCCGGCAGCGCCGAGACGGTTGGCCTTCTTGACAGGATAAAGGATTTAGGGTTCAGATATGCGACACTTGCGGGTCTGAGCTTTGGTCTTACCGATTTGAAAATTCCCCAGAAGAAACAAGAGATTATCGAGGAGACCGAAAAGAAGGTCGGTACAATTCAGAAGAACTATGTGAACGGTGTTTTGACCGAGGGAGAGAGGTATAATCAGGTTATTGACGCCTGGACTCATGCCCGCGTGGCAGTTACCAATGAGATGATGCGCGGCCTTAAAGAAGATAGGACCGTCGCAGGGGTGCCTTACCTTAATCCGATATATGTTATGAGCGATTCAGGGGCCAGAGGAAGTGTTGACCAGATTCAACAGCTTGCTGGGATGAGAGCGTTGATGGCCAGGCCGAGCGGAGAGATTATCGAGACGCCGATAAAATCAAATTTCCGTGAGGGTATGACTGTTCTTGAGTATTTCAGTTCTACGCACGGAGCTCGTAAAGGGCTGGCAGATACGGCTTTGAAGACTGCTAATTCAGGCTATCTTACACGAAAGCTTATTGACGTTGCCCAAAATGTTATTACTACCGAGCGTGATTGCGGGACTTTACAGGGCATTACCAAGAGCGTAGTGAGCGGGGGCGAGCTGGCCGATGTTTCACTTTCCGAGCTTATTATTGGAAGGACTGCCAGGGACAATATTCGCAACCCGATTACCGATGAGATGATAGTTCGTGAGAATGAGGTGATAACACCTGAGATAGCGGGCGAGATAGAGAAATTGGGGCTGGATGCTATCCGAGTCAGGAGTCCCTTGACCTGTGACAGTCCATTTGGTTTGTGTGCGAAGTGTTATGGATGGGACCTGAGCACAGGGGTGCCCGTTGAGGAAGGTACGGCGGTTGGCATAGTGGCGGCACAGTCGATAGGAGAGCCGGGCACTCAGTTGACGCTTCGAACATTCCATACCGGCGGTGTTGCAGAAAGGGCCATTCTTGAGTCGGAGATTTTTGCCGGGGCATCAGGTACCGTTCAGTTCCGTGACCTTAATCCCGTTAAAGAGCCCGGTGACTTTACAGACAAGGAAGGGAGGCCGTTTGTTCATGGCACTATCAAAAGGAAAGATAAAGATGAGCCGACCAAGAGGCCGGTAAAAGCCGGTTGGGTGGCTTTGAAGAGGAATGGTGAGATTGCGATTCTTGATGACAAGAAACGTGAACTTGAAAAGTACAAGGTGCCATACGGAGCCCATATAGTAGTAAACGATGGTAAGAAGGTCAAAGCCGGTCAGCGGTTGATTTGGTGGGACCCGCATCGAACGCCAATTCTGGCGGAGGTGGCCGGTCGAATTGCATTTATAGATATTGTGGAAGGCGAAACGATTCGGCTTGAAGAAGAGCGAAGAGGCCAGATTGGCAAACCCGTGGTAATCGAACATAAAGGAGACAAGCATCCACAAATCATAACTGAAGATGCCGACGGTAAAATACTTGACGTTCATTATTTGCCTGCGGGAGTAAGGATTGAGGTTGTAGAGGGCGAAGGGGTTAGTGCGGGTCAGTTGCTTGCACATCAGCCACGAGCCACGGGCGGCACGCAGGACATTACGGGAGGTCTCCCGCGAGTTACCGAAGTATTTGAAGCCCGCAAACCCAAGGACCCTGCTGCGATGGCAGAAATAAGCGGTCATGTGGAGCTTCGAGGTGATAAGCGCAAAGGTAAAATGACGATAATAATTCGTGCCGAATCCGGTATGGAAAAAGAACACCATGTTCCTCGTGACAGGCATCTGAATGTTCACGCCGGTGATATAGTGGAAGCTGGTGACGCCTTGACGGATGGTCCATTGGTTCCGCACGATATTCTTCGAATTAAAGGTGAAGAATCATTGCAGAGATACCTGATTTTAGAGATTCAAAACGTTTATCGTTCGCAGAATGTCAATATCAACGACAAGCACATTGAAATTATAAGTGCTCAAATGATGCGGAAGATTGAAATAGAGTCGGTCGGCGACAGTTCATTCCTTCCTGGTGACGTTGTTGATAAATTTGTATTCCGCAGAGAGAATGAGAAGCTGGCCAACAGCATTAAAATTACCAGTACCGGCGACTGCCCTGATTTGGAAGAAGGTCAGATTGTCAGCAAGGAAGAGCTGGCCGGTGCCAACGAAAAGGTTGAAATGATAGGAGGCACACCGGCAAAGGGAAGGAAACCGAAACCTGCGACGGCTAAGACATTACTTTTGGGGATAACTAAGGCGTCGCTACAGTCAGAGAGCTTTATAGCGGCAGCGAGCTTTCAGGAAACAACCAAGGTCTTGACAGAGGCATCTTTGTCTGGTAGAATAGACAGGTTGCGTGGTTTGAAAGAGAACGTGATACTTGGACATTTGATACCTGCTGGTACGGCTTTCAAGCCACATCTGAGTATAAGGGTCAAGCACCTTGCCGAAGCTCCGTTACCGAAGGGATTTGAAGATATTGGAGAAGCCAAGGAGGCTGAAGCAAAGGCGGAAGCTGCAATTAAAGAAGCTCTGGGAATTAAATGATAATTGAAATTGGAAACAGATTATGCCAACAATAAACCAATTAGTGAGGCGTCCCCGGTCGAAGATGAAAGGGCAGAAACGTGTATCAGATATCAGCGGCTCGCCCCAGAAGCGAGGAGTATGTTTGATTGTGAGGACTCAGACACCGAAAAAGCCGAATTCTGCATTACGGAAGATTGCTCGGGTCAGACTGACTAACGGCAAGGAAGTTACAGCTTATATACCTGGTATTGACCACAATCTTCAGGAGCACAGCACGGTAATAATTCGCGGCGGTCGTGTAAGGGACCTGCCTGGTGTGCGTTATCATATCGTCCGGGGAGTACTTGACTGTGCCGGCGTGATTGGTCGTAAACAGGGCAGAAGCAAGTATGGTGCAAAGAGGGCGAAATGAGCGGTGTGAGGCACAATGTTTCAGGAAATGAGGTACAGTAATGGCTAAGAAATTTACCGCTTCAAGTCAGCAGTTGAAGGCGGACACCAAATATAACAGTAAGCTGGTTTCGAAGTTTATTAACTGTTTGATGTGGGAGGGCAAGAAAAGCGTTGCCCAGCGGGTTTTCTATGATGCTATGGATGTCGTATCCAAGAAGGTCAAAGACGTCAGTGAGCTTGAGGTTTTCGAGAAGGCGGTAAATAATGTAAGGCCAATGATAGAGGTTCGCAGCAAACGTGTGGGTGGGTCGAGTTATCAGGTTCCGATGCAGGTGAACGCAAAACGTCAACAATCCCTTGCTTTTCGGTGGATATTGCTTTCTGCCAGGAGCAAAAAAGGTAAACCAATGTGTGAACGGCTTGCTTCGGAATTGATTGATGCATATAATAAGCAGGGTGGAGCAATGACAACGCGTGAAAATATTCACAGGATGGCTGAAGCGAATAAGGCGTTTGCTCACTTTGCCTGGTAATTTTGTAGTTGATAGTCTATAGCGGATAGCGTGTTTTTTTCCTGTCCGCTATTTTTTTATATTTATTAACTGTTGGACGATATACGTTAAAGAATATGTCGAGTATATTGAATAGATTACGTAATATCGGGATTATGGCCCATATCGACGCCGGCAAGACGACGGTAACCGAGCGGATGCTGTATTATACGGGCAGGACATACAAAATGGGGGAGGTTCACGATGGCACGGCGGTTATGGACTTTATGGAAGAGGAGCAACAAAGGGGTATTACCATTACTTCTGCCGCCACGAAATGTCCCTGGAGGGGTTTTGAAATCAATCTTCTAGATACGCCGGGCCATATTGACTTCACTGCAGAGGTCGAAAGGTCGCTGCGAGTACTCGACGGTGCCGTGGCGGTCTTTGACGGCAGCGAAGGCGTACAGGCCCAGAGTGAAACCGTCTGGAGGCAGGGACAGAAATATGATTTGCCCTGTCTTTGCTTTGTGAACAAGATGGACAAAGTCGGCGCCGACTTCGGGATGACGGTCGAGAGCATTTACAATAAGCTCGTTGCCACCCCTGTTTTGGTGCAGATACCTATCGGAGCGGAGGATAATTTTGCGGGCATAATCGACCTTATAAAAATGCAGGCGGTTTTCTACAAGGCCGAGAAGCTTGGAGCAACTTTTGAAGAGACTGAAATTCCTGCGGGATTGAAACAGAAGGCTCAAGAGAAGAGGCGTCAGATGATTGAACTGGCAGCAGAGTATGACGAAGAACTGATGGACAAGTATGTTCACAATAAGCCGGTTAGTGTTGAGATGATTAACAGGGCAATTAGAGAGGGAACTTTGCGGAACAAGCTTAATCCGGTGTTTGCCGGCTCGGCGCTGAAATATGTCGGTATTCAAAGATTGCTTGATGGGGTTGTTGCATATTTGCCTTCGCCGCTGGAAAAAGCTGATATAGTTGGACACAAGCCGAGTGATAAAAAGAAAAAGGTATTGGTTAAGTGTGACCGGGGGGGCAAGCTGGTTGCCCTTGCATTCAAGATAACCAGTGATATGCACGGTGACCTGAACTTTTTAAGGATTTACCAGGGGACATTGAGGCAGGGCAGCCGAGTGTTAAACGCAAATCGCAACCGACGTGAAAATATTACGAGGATATTTGAGATGCATGCCAATGAGCGTGAAATCCTGGATTCAGCCGGCGCAGGCGATATTGTCGCAGTTGTCGGGCTGAAAAAGACCCTTACAGGCGATACGATTTGTGATACAAAGGCCCCTGTTTGCCTGCCAAGCATTACATTTCCCCGGACGGTTATTAGTATGTCGATAGAGCCTAAAACTGCGGCAGATAAGGCAAAGCTGTCGGATGCGCTGGCGGGGCTGAGGCGTGAGGACCCAACTTTTGAGTGTAGGGTTGACGGTGAAACAGGCCAGACGATAATCAGCGGGATGGGAGAGCTGCATCTGGAAATACTGCAGCACAAGCTGGTGCGGGAAAAGAAACTTAATGTTAGAGTTGGCAAACCGAGGGTGGCCTACAAAGAGACAATCACCCGGGCTGGCGAGGCTGAGGGCAAATTTGTGCGTCAGACAGGTGGTCACGGTCAATATGGTCATGTTGTTTTGATGGTTGAGCCGTTGCTTACGGAAGATGGTCATTGGAAGGATGAGATTCTTTTTGAAAGCAAAGTTGGTTCTGATAAAGTGCCGAAAGAGTACGTTTCTTCGGTGGAAGCCGGTGCCAGGGACGCTTTGGGCAGTGGTGAGTTGAGCGGTTATCCGGTTGTAGGCATTAAAATTACATTGATTGGCGGCTCATTTCATCAGGTTGATTCTTCCGGTTTGGCATTTGAACAGGCAGCGACGATTGCAGTGGCAAAGGCGACCAGGCAGGCAAAGGCGGTATTGCTTGAGCCGATAATGCGGCTTCAAATAGTGGTGCCGGAGGCCAATTTTGGGGTTGTGCAGGGTAATTTGCTTGGTAAAAGAGGGTTGATTACTGGTACTCGCGTACACGGTTCGATGCGGATAATCGATGCTAAAGTGCCACTTGTAGAGATGTTCGGGTATTCGAGCGAAATAAGAAGTGCTACAGCAGGGAGAGGTACCTTCACGATGGAACCTTTAACCTATGAAAAAGTGCCTGAACAGATAGCAAAGAAGGTTCTTTTTTAGTTTCAAACTGAGCAATTCTATTTTTCAGAGACGGTTAAAAACGACAGAAGTGATGAAAAAGTGAAAATTTTGTTATCTTCTTTTAAGTAAAGTAGTTATATCGAAATACCGCGAAAAATCAGTTTATTTGATAAAAAAATGTTATTTTTTTGTTTTTTGGCATTTTTTTTTGACATTTTGTTGACAATATTTGTTTTTCGTGGTAGATTTCGCTGTTTTCAGCCGTAGCGAGCATTGTCAGGGATGACTTTGCGAAAAACCAGTTGGGCTGTGGCATACCTATAAATTGGTAGTCAGGGATGGTAGTTAAGTACTTAGGGAACACCAGCGCCGTCAAATGGCTCTGGGAGGGCCGTAAAACGGTCCATACCCCTTCGACTTCGCTCAGGGCAGGGGCCCTTTGGATTGCTCAACGCAAGGCCTGTTCAGCTTTGCTCAGGGCGAGGCTGAATCTTTAAGGAAGGCGAGTTTGTAATTGATAATTGAATATTGACTATTGAAAGTGAAGGTTGGAATTTAAGAGGAAAAGAAATAGTAAATAGTCAATAATCAATTGAAAGACCTTTCCTGCCAAAATTAAGATGAAAAAGTATCTTGAGGCGTGGATATTGTTTTTTTTTGAGGTGTGAAAAGAGTAATTAGGGATTATGGCTGCTGAAACCGAAAGAATAAGAATTAGAATGGAAGCCTACGACCACAGGGCACTTGATGCATCTGCGAGAGAGATAGTTGAGCATGCCCGGAGGACGAACGCCCGAGTAAGTGGTCCTGTGCCATTGCCGACGCGTATTGAAAGATATACCGTTTTGCGAAGTCCTCATATCGATAAGAAATCTCGTGAGCAGTTTGAGTTGCGAACTCATAAACGTCTGATTGATATTCACGAGGCGAATGCGCGAACGGTTGAGATTTTGAACCGTTTGGTGGTGCCGGCCGGTATCTTCGTAAAGATTAAGGCGTGATAATGTGGTTTGTGGTTGATTTGTGAGCCAGGATAAAATGGTGATGTTGTTGGGAAAAAAAGTTGGAATGACCCAGGTGTATGACGAATCGGGCGAGCTGCTGCCGGTTACGGTCATACATGCCGGTCCCTGTACCATTACGCAGGTCAAGAGGACAGAGACCGACGGCTATAACGCAATTCAACTGGGATATGACGATGTTAAGGCCTCTCGCAGGAAAAAGCCGCAGGCGGGTCACGCCACCAAGGCAAATGCAGTACCGAAGAAGTTCGTCAAAGAGATGCACCTGCCTGATGATGCCGAATCGGAGTACAAAGCCGGTGATACCATTACGGTCTCGGTTTTTGTGGAAGATAAATTTGTCGATGTCATTGGTACGAGCAAAGGCAAAGGTTTTGCCGGTGTGATGAAGCGTCATGGCTTCGGTGGTTTTCCGGCTTCTCATGGCACGGAACGTAAACACAGGGCTCCCGGCTCGATATCGAGTTATGCCAGCGACGCCGGTCATGGCGGGAATCTTAAGAAAGGCAAGAAAATGCCTGGTCATATGGGCGACGTTCGTGTTACGACCAAAAGCCATAAACTGGTATCGATAGACGAAGAAAGGGATTTGTTAGTAGTTAAGGGCCCGGTACCGGGTCCGTCCGGCGGCTATGTGATAGTGCGCAGCGGACAAAAAGCATAAGTAGCTGAAGAACAAGAATTAAAAAATGATTGATTTGGCTGTTTACAACAGAGAAGGTGAAGAAGTTGAGAGCCTGCAGGTCGATGAATCTTATTTCGGCGGCTCGGTCAGGTATCCTCTGCTTAAACAGGCGATAGTTATGTACCACGCCAACAAGCGTGTAGGGACGGCGGCAACAAAGGGCAGGAGTATGGTGGTCGGCTCTGGCGCGAAGGTGTTCAGGCAAAAGGGTACGGGAAGGGCGCGCATTGGTAATATAAGGACCGGCAAGCGTGTTGGCGGTGGTGTTACCTTTGCTAAAGAGCCTCGAGATTTCGGCAAACGTATGCCTAAAAAACAAAGACGACTGGCGAGGGACTCGGCGATATTGGCGAAACTTTTGAGTAATAATGTTGTGGTTGTTGATGAACTGACCTTTGAGAAGCCGCATACCCGTGATTTTGTGGGTGTTCTTGCGAAATTGAAGCTTTTTTCAAAGGGAAGCTGCCTTGTTACGGTTGACTCTGCAGATGATAATCTTTATAAGTCGGCCAGGAATATCCCGAAGGTGTCCGTTATGGCAGTTGCAGATTTGAACGCCGGCGCTATCTGCAACCACAAAAAAATGCTTTTTACTAAAGAGGCGTTTTTGAAGTTGCTGCCGAAGCAGTCCGCTGTGGTATAGCGATTAGTTATCATTAGATTATCAGTTAATTATGGATGACTATCATATAATAATTAGGCCTTTGATTACAGAGCAGGGGATGCACTTTGCCAATATAAAAGGTGCGTACTCCTTTGAGGTAAATAAAAAGGCCAATAAGACGCAGATAAAAAACGCTGTGGAAAGGATATACAACGTCAAGGTGAATAAAGTCAGGACCGCTAACAGGCACGGTAAGTATCGTCGCAGGGGCAGTCACTTTGGGATGACGCCGGCCTGGAAAAAAGCGGTTGTTTTTCTGGAGCCTGATTATCATATAGATTTGTTCTAATAACAGAATACGAGATAAGAAGTATGGGTATTCGAGTTTATAAACCGACAAGTGCCGGGCGCAGGAACAGTTCAGTGAATGATTATGCTGAGCTGACGACGGACAGGCCGGAGAAGTCACTTTGCAAACGGATAAAGAAAAGTGGCGGAAGAAATCACCACGGAGTTACTACGACACGGTTTAGAGGCGGCGGGGCGAAAAAGATTTATCGTATCATAGATTTTAAGCGTAATAAAGACGGTGTTCCGGCGAAAGTTGCCACGGTTGAATATGACCCGAACAGGAATTGCTTTATATCTCTGCTGCACTACGCCGACGGCGAGAAAAGATACATATTGTCGCCGCTGGGTATAAGTGTTGGTGACATAGTGGAGAGCGGTGCTGTTTGTGAACCCAGGACAGGTAATGCGATGCCTTTAGAATCGATACCTGGTGGTCTTGAGATTCACAATATCGAGATGAGGGCCGGCCAGGGCGGGAAACTGGTCAGAGGTGCCGGCGGTGTCGCGAGAATTGTGGCTAAAGAAGGTAACTGGGTTTCGATTGTTTTGCCGAGCGGTGAGATGCGAATGGTTCGGAAGGAGTGCCGTGCAACAATCGGGCGCCTGAGCAATCCTGACCATCAAAATATCAGGCTGGGCAAGGCCGGTCGTAAACGTCATATGGGCCGAAGACCACATGTAAGAGGCACGGCGATGAACCCCGTTGCTCACCCATTGGGTGGTGGAGAAGGCCGTCGAAGTGGCGGGCGGCATCCCTGTTCGCCCACCGGTGTGCTGGCAAAAGGTGGAAAGACAAGAAATCCGAGAAATCCAAGTAACAAAAGAATTATTCGCAGACGAAAGAATAAAAGACAAGGACAATTAGTTTTGTAATTGATTATTGAGAGGTGATTATTGAGAAGAGCTGCTTTTGGGTAATTAAGAGGAAAATTAATGGGAAGATCTTTTAAAAAAGGGCCATACGTTGACGAGAAGCTGTTTATAAAGGTCAGCAAGCGTGTTGAATCCGGTTCTCGTGAGCCGATAAAGACATGGGCGAGAAGGTGCACGATAATTCCGGAATTCGTTGGCTTTACGTTTATGGTGCATAACGGCAAGATGTTTCATAAGGTTTTTGTTACCGAGGATATGGTTGGTCATAAGCTTGGTGAGTTTTCTCCGACTCGCACTTTTAAGGGTCATTCCAGCAAGAAAATAAGATAGTTCATAGTTTGCAGTTTATGAACTTTTAGAAGGTTTTTTGTTATGTTAAGCGCTAATAAGTTAAAAACCCTTTGCCGAGAGCGACAGATAAGTATAGAACGGCTGGCGGAGAATCTTGTTCGTGGAGGGCTGAACAAGAAAGAGGCGATAAGCGCTGTTAAGAACTGGCAGAAGGGTCTTTTTAAGCCTGAGCCTCGCAGGGATGACATCGAGCGTTTGGCAGGTTTTTTGTCCGTTGAGGTAAATGACCTTGTTGACTGGCGTTCTTCTTATCGTTTTGCGCCAAGTTCGCCGAGTAAGGCCAGATTGGTTGCAGAATTGATAGCCGGACGAGGCGTCCAGGATGCGATGGATATTCTAAAGTACACAAGGAAGCGTACGGCGACGATGATTGACAAGGTTCTCAAAAGTGCTGTTGCAAATGCCGATGAGCAGCAGGCCGATGTTGACAAACTATACATCAGTGAAGTTCGGGTTGATGATGCAGGAATTCGAATAGGCACAAAAAGATGGATACCAAAGGACCGAGGCAGAGCTCATCCGATTCGCAAAAAGGCCTGTCATATATATGTAACAGTAACAGAAGCTTAACTGTGAAATATGAGGTTAAATTTTAAGAAACGAAATTATGGGTCAGAAGACGTCTCCAATAGGATTTAGAACGGGCATAACGCTTGGGTGGCAGAGTAAATGGTTTGCGCCGAAGGCCGATTACGGTGATTTTCTTGTCGAGGACCAGAAGATTCGCAGATACATTGACAACAAACATAACCGTCAGATGCCGAAAGGTGCGGTTGCCAAGATAGAAATAGTCCGTACCCGCAGCGAAGTAAAAGTAACGCTGCACAGCGCCCGTCCTGGTGTGGTGATAGGTCCGCGAGGGGGTGAGGTGGATAAGCTTCGTGAAGAGCTTGAAGAAATGATAGGACGCAAGCTGAGTGTCAATGTTATCGAGATAAACGAGCCTGAGTTGAATGCCACTTTGGTAGCCGAGTCAATTGCCGAGCAGTTGTGTAAACGAGCGTCTTTCAGACGCACGATGAAGCAGTATTGTGAGTCGGCAATGAATGTAGGTGCAAAGGGAGTCAAGATTATTTGTTCCGGTCGCTTGGCCGGTGCGGAGATGGCGCGCAAGGAGACGCAGAAGCTCGGGAGCATTCCACTGCATACTCTGGATGCGAATGTAGATTATGCCACAGCGACAGCGAGGACGACGTACGGTACGATTGGGATAAAAGTGTGGATTTATAAAGGCAAATTTGGAGAAGAAATTGATGCGAGGCGTATTCGTCGTCGACCGCCGGCTCGTCGCGGCGGTGTTGGCGGGCGAGGCGGCGCCAGAGGCGGCGCCAGAGGCGGTGCCAGGGCTAAAAAAGCTGCGCC
>CAYXPG010000001.1:21232-39470 GCA_964467205.1 uncultured Pirellulales bacterium
GAGGCGGCGCCAGAGGCGGCGCCAGAGGCGGTGCCAGGGCTAAAAAAGCTGCGCCTGGGAAAAAGAGCGAAAGCGGCAGAAAAACTAATGTAAAAACTCCTTCTCCCCCGGCAGGCGATACCAACAGTAAGAAACAGACAGGAGCAGAAGGAGGTTAGTTTTTTGAAAGAAATTGCTGTTTTGAAATTTGAGAACAGACTTTGTAAGGGTTACAAGAGATGGCAATGATGCCCAAACGAGTTAAGCACCGTAAGAGCCAGCGAGGCAGAATGAAAGGTAATGCTTCGCGGACTAATTTTGTTGCGTTTGGCGAATACGGTCTTCAGGCATTGGAAAGCGACTGGATAACGGCCCGTCACATAGAGGCCGGCCGGGTCGCAGCGACGCATTTTCTGCACCGTGAAGGGAAGGTCTATATTCGAGTGTTCCCGCATAAGCCGGTAAGCTCTAAACCTCTTGAGACGAGAATGGGCAAAGGTAAGGGTGAGCCGGAGTTCTGGGTTGCAAGAGTCAAGCCCGGTACGGTTATGTTTGAAATCGGCGGTGTGAATGAGAACGTGGCGAAACAGGCACTGGTCAGAGTTGCTCATAAAATGCCTATTAGATGCAGGTTTGTTAAGCGCAGACATTCGCTATAGAAGGAGAATTCGTGATGAAGGCACAGCATTATCGTGATATGAGCCCTGATGAGCTGGAAGGTAAACTGGAAGAGCTGCAGAGGCAATTGTTTGATTTGCACTCTCAGGCGGTTACGGAAAAGCTGGAGAATTCGAAGGCAGTAATTAATATCAGGCGTGATATCGCCAGGCTTAAGACGGTGATGCGTGAGAGGAAATAACGTTACGCTGATGGCGGCGATTGGAAATAAGAGATGCAGGATAAAAGAACAAAAACGGTAACAGGCAAAGTAATAAGTAACAGCGGCGACAAAAGTATCAGGGTAGCTATAGACTATAAGGTCAGGCATCCGAGGTATGGCAAATATGTCCGTCGCAGAACGACATTTGGCGTTCATGACGAGCGTAATCAGGCAGGGGCAGGTGACCTGGTTGAAATTGCCGAGTGCAGGCCTTACAGCAAGACCAAAAGCTGGCGTCTTGTCAAGGTGCTTGAAAAGGCAGTTGAGCAGCAGGTGTGACTTTTAAGGTGAGATACGGGAAGCGAAGATGATTCAGCAGGAAACGATGTTGGATATAACCGACAATTCAGGAGTGAGGTCGGCATTGTGTATTAAGGTTCTTGGCCGCGGTGGTTCTCGTGGTAAGAAGACTCGGCCGGTGGCATCGGTAGGAGATGTTGTCTGCGTTGCGATAAAGAAATCGCTACCGAACTGCCAGCTTGACGATAAAAAGGTTCATAAATGCGTTATTGTTCGAACAAAGAGCCCTGTTAAACGTTCCGACGGCAGCTATGTAAGGTTCGACAGCAATGCGGCGGTTATGATTGACGGCGAAGGTAATCCTGTGGGGACGAGGATTTTCGGCGCTGTTGCGCGTGAGCTTCGCGAGAAGAACTATATGAAAATAATTTCCCTGGCGAGCGAGGTGGTCTGAGGGCTCAATGTTGGTGCGTGAACAGAAATAAGAGATTAGAAGATGGCTTTGCACATAAAAAAAGGTGATATGGTTGAGATTATAGCCGGTGACCATAAGGGCGCAACCGGCAAAGTGCTTCGTGTGATTCCTAAAAAGGGTAGAGTAGTGATTCAAGGGCATAATTTGGTTAAGAAGCATGTTCGGCCTTCTCGAAGGAATCCGCAGGGAGGTCGTATTAGTGTCGAGCAGCCGATAGATATAAGTAATGTTCTGCCGCTAAATCCCAAAAGCTCTGTTGGAAGCAGGGTTCGTTACCAGATCAAGGAGGACGGGAGTAAAAAACGAGTTGCCTCCGACGGTACCGAAATCGGTGAAGTTAGAAAGGCATATAGTAAGTAACGGATTTTTTGCCGTCATAGAAGCGGCGGTTTTGATTGGAAGCAGATATTTAATGGCACGTTTGAGAGATTTATATAAGTCGCAGATAGTTCCGGAATTGTCGAAGACATTCGGCTACAAGAATCCTATGGCTGTGCCTCGTATGGAGAGGATAATTGTTTCAATGGGCGTTGGCAGGGCGACTCAGGACAAGAAGTTTCTGGAAGCGGCGAAGAACGACCTGATGATGATTACCGGTCAGATGCCGGTGGTTTGTAAAGCCAAGAAGAGCGTTTCGAATTTCAAAGTTCGCGAGGGTAATGAGACCGGTTTGAAAATAACGATGCGTGGTGTGCGGATGTATGAATTTATGGACAGACTCATCAGTCTTGCCATCCCGCGGGTAAGGGACTTTCGAGGCCTTAACCCCAAAAGTTTTGACGGCCGGGGCAATTACTCGATGGGGCTGACTGAGCAGAGCGTTTTTCCGGAGATAAATCCGGCGAAAATAGAATTTCAGCAGGGTATGAACATAACGTTTGTGACTACGGCCAAGACGGATGATGAAGCAAGGGAAATGTTATTGCTTTTTGGTATGCCACTTAAGAGGTCAAGAACGGAAAATGAATAGTATTCAACGGTTTGGCGGTAAGGCTCATGGTGATAATTTTGGAGCGTTTTGATGTCAACTAAAGCACTGGAAAACAAGGCAGAGAAGAAGCAGAAGTTTCGCGTCAGACAATATACTCGCTGTCAGCTTTGCGGGAGGGCAAGAGCTGTCTATCGAAAGTTCAAGATTTGCAGGATTTGTTTTAGAACCTTAGCCAATGAAGGGAAGGTTCCGGGAGTTAAAAAAGCCAGTTGGTAAATGGTGGATAGTCAATTGTGGTTTGTGAATTGATAACAAGCTGTGAGATACGAGTGCCGTTAGAAATAATGGCTAAAGGAGCTTTCTAACGGTACGAGGTATGAGATTATGAGTATGAGTGACCCAATATCGGATATGCTGACGAGGATTCGCAACGCGGCGCGAATAAACAGGGAGCAGGTTAACATTAAGGCTTCGAATATCTGTGAAGGGATTGCAGATGTTTTAAGAAAGGAAGGATATATTGAGGATTTTGACCGAATCGATGACGGCAAACAGGGGATATTGAGAATCACTCTAAAATACGACCAGGAAGGTGTGGCTATTATTAGTGAAATAAAAAGGATAAGCAAGCCCGGCAGAAGAATCTATTCATCTGTTGCAGATTTACCGCATGTTCTGGGCGGTATGGGTATCGTAGTCGTTTCGACAAGTAAAGGTGTAATGAGTGACAAGAACTGCCGCGAGTCCAACATGGGCGGTGAAATACTTTGTATGGTGAGCTAATGAGTCGTGTTGGTAAAAAACGGATTGATATTCCCGAAGGTGTCAATGTTGAGCAAAAGGGCGGTCAGATTAAAGTTACGGGCCCTCTGGGTAGTTTGCAGATTGTTTGTGAGCCGCCGATAAAGGTGAAAATCGATGGTTCAGCAGGGGAAATATCAGTTGAAAACGGGCGTCCTGAGAGTCGTCGGGGCAAGCAGATGCACGGGACAATGCGTGCGTTGATTGCCAATATGCTAACCGGTGTGAGTAAAGGTTTTGAGAGGAAAATGGAAATATACGGCACCGGTTATAACGTGAAAGACCAGGGAGGCAAGCTGGTTTTTCAGCTTGGATTTTGCCATCCGGTCCAGATGGTGATACCCAAAGGTATCAAGGTAAATATTGAGGTTGGTGCGACCCGAGGTAATGAGATTCCGGCGAGATTTACGCTTTCGGGAATAGACAAATGTCTTCTCGGTCAGTTTGCTGCCGATGTTCGCAAATTAAGGCAGCCGGAACCGTATAAGGGAAAAGGTATCCGTTATGCTGATGAACATGTAAGGCGAAAAGTGGTCAAAGCATTTACTTCAGGGCCGGTGTAATTATTGACAATTGAATATCTTCTTTAGAAAGAAGAAGTCAGAATTTGCAGGCAGTATAGAATAGAAAATATCAATTTGGATTTTGTTTTTATGAGGATTAACAGGACCAGAAAGGCGGCACAGAGACGTAAATATCATGTGCGCAAGAAGATTTTCGGGACGCCGGAGAGGCCGCGACTTTCAGTGTTTCGCTCCAACAGGCATATTTACGCACAGATTATAGATGATGTTGCAGGAGCGACGCTTGCTTCTGCAAGCACCCGTGCCAAAGGTTTGCGTGACCGGTTGCCCCGATGCAGCGATAAGAGAGCTGCTGAGCTGGTAGGCGAGGCATTGGCAAAACAGGCGATTGGTGTCGGGATTAAGTGCGTTTGCTTTGACAGGAACCGCTATAAATTTCATGGCAGGACCAAGGTTCTTGCAGAAGCGGCGAGGAAAGCCGGCCTGGTTTTTTAACAGGTTATTTTTAGCAGTTTTTTCGAAGAACGGTTAAGAATGAGAGATAATTATTTATTGCGATTTGGAGAAAAAAATTGGCGATAGAACCGGTTGATATATCTGGTCAGGACGAAAAGATTCTTGAAGATACGGTCGTAAAAATATTTCGCTGTGCCAAGGTTGTCAAAGGTGGTAGGCGATTCAGCTTTGCGGCGTTGGTTGTAGTTGGTGACCGTGCAGGCACAGTGGGTATGGGTTACGGCAAGGCCAACGAAGTTCCGCTGGCGGTGGAAAAAGGTATCAAAGATGCCAAGAAAATTTTGCACAAGATACCGCTGGTGGGCAGGACAATTCCCCACCAGGTCATCGGTAAATACGGTGCGACAAAGGTGGTTTTGGTGCCGGCCAGTCCCGGTACGGGAGTTATTGCCGGCTCCAGTGCCCGTGCGGTGCTCGAATATGCCGGTGTTCAGGATGTTCTTACCAAAGTTTACGGAAGCACATCGGCTAAGAATGTTGTCAAAGCCACGCTGAATGGTTTATTGAAATTGCGCAGTAAAGAGATGGTTGAATCTCTTCGTGGAGTAGAAGTTCAAGTGGTAAAAAGGTGGTGATGGTATAGATGTTGAATTATGAAATAACTTCTATTGCAGGTAAACATAAGTCCCGCAGGCGTGTTGGCCGAGGCAGCGGCAGCGGTCATGGCAAAACTTGCGGGCGAGGTCACAAAGGCGCCGGCAGCAGGGCCGGCTCGAGGGCAGTATCTCTTTTTGAAGGGGGGCAGATGCCCTTGTTCAGGCGGTTGCCCAAACGCGGCTTCAGTAACTATAAGTTCGCAATGCGCTATGAAATTGTTAACATATCCCAATTAGAGAGATTTGAGGACGGGGCTTTGGTTGGTGCCGAGCAGTTATCAATCGCCGGTCTGATTGACAGTTTGAAGAGCAAGGTAAAAATTCTTGGTAAGGGAGAATTAACCAAGAGACTGGAAGTTACGGCCAATAAATTCAGCAAGTCGGCGGAGCAGAAAATTGTGGCCTCCGGCGGCACGGCCAAAGTTGTTTAAATCTTGTACTATTAAAGCAGGAACGAGATTTGAGATATGGACAGTAAAGTATTTGTAATATTTAAGGGCAGTGTAGCTATTTAAGAATAAAAGAGTTTTAGGGAATATAAAGATATGCTTGGAAGAGTATTTAACATATTCAGGATAGCCGACCTTCGCACCAAGATAATTTTTACCGTTGCGATGCTGATGATATACAGGGTTGGTTTCCACATTCCTGTTCCAGGCTTTGACCAGCAGAAGATAGAGACTATTGTAGCATCAAGGAGCACGGAAGGCGCTCTTGGCAGGGCTGCCGAGTACCTGCAGATATTCACCGGCGGGACATTGAGTCAAAGCAGTCTGTTTGGTTTGGGGATAATGCCCTATATTACATCATCGATTATTCTTATGCTTCTGGGTGAGGTGATTCCGGCTTTGAAGAAGCTGCGACAGGAGGGGCAGACCGGCCATAAGAAGATACAGGAATATACGCGCTACCTGACGGTGCCGATATGTGTTATTCAGTCGCTTGCGGTTATGAAGATGTTGGGTGGGCAGAGATTGACCTATGCGGGTATGGAGACTCAGGCCCTTATAATGGGTATTATTGGTATGACTGCCGGGACGGTTTTTTTGATGTGGCTCGGTGAACAGATAGATGAGTACGGGATAGGCAACGGTATCAGTTTGATAATTATGGCCGGTATTGTCTCGCGAATGCCGTGGGCGGTGCAGGCACTTTGGCAGAATACAGATTTGCGGTTCGGCAGGGCGGCAGGAATGATAGGGCCTGCAGAGATACTGTTCCTTCTGGCATCGTTTGTTTTTGTAGTTGCCGGTGCGATACTGATAACGCAGGGCCAGCGTCGGATACCGATTCAACAGGCAAAACAGATGCGAGGTCGGCGGATGTATGGCGGGCAAAGACATTATTTGCCTCTTCGAGTCAATCACGGTGGTGTGATGCCGATAATCTTCGCATCGAGTTTTATGATGTTTCCGCCGGTGATAATTGAACAGTTGGCAAGGCGATTCACAGAGTCGGCGTTTCTTGATACCGTAAGTAAAGCGTTGAGCCATCGTTCTTATACTTACAATGTTTTGTATATGCTGTTGATATTTGTATTCACATATTTTTGGGTGACGGTTCAGTTTCAGCCGAAAGAGATGGCGAAGAACCTTAGAGATTCGGGCAGTTTTATTCCGGGTCTTCGCCCCGGTCGCAGGACGGCGGAATATCTTGAGACGGTGATGGCCAGGGTCACTTATTTTGGAGCGACATTTTTGGCGATAATTGCGGTTGTGCCGTCAGTGATAACAGTGCTATTGGGAGTAGATTGGCGGATAGCAACGTTTCTTGGCGGTACGGCGTTGTTAATAGTTGTGAGTGTTTCGCTGGATTTGGTTCAGAAAATCGAGGCCAATCTGCTGATGCGAAGCTACGAAGGTTTCAGCGGGAGCGGCAGAATAAAAGGAGCGTACGGATGAGAGTAGTTTTGTTGGGCGCCCCCGGAGCAGGCAAAGGAACACAGTGCAAACGTATAGTTGATAAATACGGTCTGCTGCATTTATCCAGCGGGGATATTCTTCGTCAGGAAAGAGCGGCGGAGACCGAACTTGGAAGGAAAGCACAGAGCTATATGGATTCGGGCGGCCTTGTGCCGGATGAAGTGATAGTTGAAATGATGGTGGGTGCAATAAGCAAATCGCCGCAGAGTGGTTTCGTACTGGATGGTTTTCCACGGACGGTTGAGCAGGCAGTTGAGCTTGATAAGTTACTGGCTTTGACAGGTAAAAAGATTGATGTAGTTGTGAACCTGAAGATAGCGGACGAGGAAGTAGCGGCGAGGATGACCGGCAGAAGAAGCTGTCCTGAATGTGGGGCGGTTTACCACATTGAAAACCTAAAACCAAAGGTCGAAGGAAAATGTGATAAGGACGGCACTGAACTGATTCAAAGGCCCGATGACAACCTTGAAGTAGTTCAAAGTCGGCTCAAGACTTATCACGAGCAGACAGAGCCGGTGGTTGATTACTATAAAAACAATGGCACGGTTTATGGTATAGATTCCGGCGAAAGTGCCGATGAGGTAAGCGAATTGATATTTAAGCGTTTGAATGCTTTGGTTAAAGCGTGAAATAAGGAGCTGCTGGACGAGATTAAATGGCTATAATGCTTAAAAGCCGAAGAGAAATTGAGTTAATGCGTAAGGCAGGCGCCGTTGTGGCGAGTGTTCTTTCAAAATTACAAGAGATTGCCGAGCCGGGAGTGAGTACGGGCGAGTTGAACAGAGTAGCTCTGGATATGTCTGCCGATGCGGGTGCAGAACCTCTGTTTGAGGGTGTCCGCAATCCGGCTGCGAAGGCCCCGTTTCCCGGTGCTGTTTGTACGTCGGTAAATGAGCAGGTTGTTCACGGAATTCCTTCTGAGAAAGTGAAGCTCAAAGAAGGTGACATCCTGAGCATTGATTTTGGCGTTAGACTTAACGGCTATTGTGGCGATGCGGCTATTACGATAGGTATCGGTGAAGTTTTGCAGGAGAAATGCAAACTTATGGACGTGACCAAAGAGGCACTGGAGATAGCAATAGCTAAAGCTGCTCCGGCAGTTAAGTGGAGCCGGATAGCCGCCGAGATGCAGAATTGCGTTGAATCGGCGGGCTTTTCAGTGGTAAAAGACTTTGTTGGGCACGGCATCGGCAGGAGAATGCATGAAGAGCCGAAAGTGCCGAACTTTGTCAGTGACGAGTTATTGGCCGACGATATTATTTTGACTGAAGGGATGGTTTTAGCAGTGGAGCCGATGGTTAACGCCGGAAGCAGCAGCGTTCGGACACTGAAGGACGGATGGACGGTGATAACGAGAGATGGAAAATGCTCGGCTCATTTTGAGCATACAATCGTAATTGTAAAAAATGGTTGTGAGGTGTTGACGATATAGAGGATTTGTATTTTGCAGGAGTCTGCAGAATGTAAAAGTGTTTTTTCAGTATGGCAAAGAGTGACGCAATAAGATTGCAGGCCAAGGTGACCGAGGCATTGCCGAATGCGATGTTTAAGGTTGAGCTGGAGAACGGTCACGAGATTTTGGCGCATGTTTCCGGCAAAATGAGGATGCATTTTATTCGCATTTTGCCGGGCGACACCGTTACGGTGGAAATGTCGCCGTATGATTTGAACAGAGGCCGAATAGTGCTGCGCAATTGATTGAGTGAAAGTGCCGGGATGTGCTAATCGGCAAAGGAAGTTACAGGTTGGAAAAATGAAAGTTAGAAGTTCCGTTAAGCGAATTTGTGAAAATTGCAAGATAGTTCGTCGCAAGGGCGTTGTGCGGGTGATTTGTTCAAACCCCCGCCATAAGCAGCGACAGGGCTGACCGAGCTGGAGGTTATTAGTAGTTAGTTTGCGAGCTGCGAGCCAAAAAAGGAGCTAATATGCCGCGTATAGTTGGTGTTGATATTCCGAATAACAAATCGATATGGATTTCGTTGACCTATATTTTCGGTATAGGAAAATATACATCGGAGCAAATTTTGAAGGAGGCCAAAATCGCCAGAGAGACAAAGGCCGAGAAACTTACCGAAGATGAGCTTAGCCGGATAACCCAGATTATCGACCGCAATTACGTCATAGGAGGCCAGCTTCGAAGACAGGTCTCTCAAAATATAGCACGGTTGCGTGACATAGCCTGTTATCGAGGTATTCGGCACAGAAAGGGACTGCCTGTTCGGGGCCAGTGCACCCAAAGCAATGCACGGACCCGCAAGGGCCCCCGAAAGACGGTGGCAGGCAAAAAGAGTGTTAAAGAGGCGCGCTAAAAGCTGAATTGCAGTGTATAACAAAAGTTATTTTTTTGTATTAGGATTATTTTAGTAATGGCAAAAAGTGGAAAAAGAAAGGTAAGAAGAAATGTCGTCAAGGCTATTGTACACATAAGAGCGACATTTAATAATACGTTGATAACGTTTACGGATTTGGATGGCGACACGATTTGCTCGGGTTCATCGGGTTGTGTCGGCTTTAAGGGTTCCCGTAAGAGCACTCCTTTTGCGGCTCAGCAGGCGGCGCTTCGTTGTGCCGGTATGGCTATGCGTAATGGAGTGCGTGAGGTGGAAATCAGAGTTAAAGGCCCCGGTTCGGGTCGGGAGTCGGCCATTTCGGCGCTGCAGCAGGCCGGCTTGCGTATTGCTTCGATAGAGGATGTTACACCTCTGCCACATAATGGGTGTCGGCCGCCAAAGCGAAGACGAGTATAAAATAATTTGTATTCCTGAAGGTTTTTTGGAGATAAAAATAAAGAATGGGACGTTACCTTAATTCATCCTGTAAACACTGCCGTCGTGAAGGCGTAAAGCTGATGCTCAAGGGCATCAGATGCGAGACGGCCAAATGTCCGGTTGAAAAGAAACAGCGTAATCTGGCGCCTGGTATGCACAGCTGGCGCCGCGGCAGAGTGAGTGAGTATGGAGTTCGATTGCGGGAAAAGCAGAAGGTAAAAAGATACTATGGACTTCTGGAGCAGCAGTTTATGAGATATTACCGCAGAGCCGAGAGAATGAAGGGCAATACCGGAGAAATTTTGTTGCAATTGCTGGAAAGGCGTCTTGATAACGTGATATATAAGTTGAATTTTGCGCCGTCTCGCAAGGCGGCGAGACAGTTGATTACTCACGGTCATACGTGTGTGAATGGCCGGAAAGTTAATATCAGTAGTTATACAACAAATGTCGGCGACAAGATATCGCTCAAGGGTTCTGATAAAAGTGTGAAAAAGGTGAAACAGCAGTTGGAAAGCAATCCTAATTTTACAACGCAAAGCTGGTTACAATTGGACCGTCAAACACCGTGCGCTACAATTGTTGCACTGCCGACGCGAGATGATATTCAGATTCCTGTTGAGGAACAATTGGTTGTGGAGTTCTGTTCGAGATAGCAATAAAGTGGTTTTGGGTTTTTAGTGTTGAGTTTTAAGAAGGCGCTGTTTTGTGAAGTATTACGAAAAAGCCCTGCTGACTTAAAATCAACAATTCAAGGCTCGATGTTTATATCAGGAGATATGTATGCGAGTTACATGGCGTGGTTTAGAATTGCCGACCCGTGTTGAACAAGACACGACGGTATCGAACGACAGGTATGGCCGGTTCTATATCGAGCCGTTCGAACGTGGTTTCGGCACCACTATCGGGAACAGCCTGAGACGTGTATTGCTTTCATCGCTGGAGGGCAGTGCTGTAACGTCCATCAAAATAGCAGGCGTTGACCATGAATTTACCTCGATAAAGGGTGTAATGGAGGATGTTACGGAGATAGTTCTGAATGTTAAAAATCTTGTAGTTCGGCTCACCAGCGATGAGCCAAAGGCGATGAAGGTCTCTTCGAAGAAGGCGGGGGTTGTTACGGCAGCAGATATAGTCGCCGACCCTGCCATAGAAGTGGTAGAGAAAGATATGGTGTTGGCAACGTTGACAGAAAATACAAATTTTGAGATGGAGATGGTGGTTGAGAGCGGTCGTGGCTATGTGCCGGCTTCCGAACGAATTGCCTCTTCAGACAGATTCGAGCAGGAAATCGGAAGGATAGAGCTTGATGCCGTATATTCGCCTGTTACGAGAGTTCGCTACGCAACCGAAGATACACGAGTAGGTCAGCGGACCAATTATGATAAATTGATTCTTGAGATTTGGACGGATGGAACAGTTACGCCGGAGATGGCATTGGTAGAGGCCGCTAAGATATTACGAAAACACATCAATCCGTTCGTGCAGTATTTCGAGCTGGGAGAAGAAACAATTGCCGAGGAGATTACAGAAGTCCAGGAAGTATCCGAAGAAGCGGTTGATGAGGAATTGATGGAAAAACTAAACACGTCCATCGCCGAGTTGGAATTGTCGGTAAGAGCAAATAACTGTCTTGAATCCGCGAGGGTTGAAACGGTCGGACAATTGGTTGAGATGACGGAAGCCGATTTGCTGAAGATTAGAAGTTTCGGCAAAACCAGTCTGCGGGAAGTCAGAAGAAAACTTGCTGATATGGGGTTGTCTTTAGGAATGCAGGTGCAGAAAGAGACGATACCTGAGAGCGAATAGAAAAGCAAAACTGTACGCTGTTAACTGATAGATAAGGAACTTAAAAGTATGCGACATAGAGTAGCAGGACGTCGTTTGAATCGAACAAGTGAGCATCGCTTGGCTATGCGTCGTAATATTGTTGCATCGCTTTTTGAGCACGAAACGATTTCGACGACGCTCGAAAAAGCCAAGGAAGTAAAGCCTTTTGCCGAGAAGCTGATTACCCTTGCCAAGAAGGGTACATTGGCGGCGAGACGGCGTGCAATCGCTCTGCTCGGCAATCGTGAGATTGTGAGCCTTGAAGAGGGCAAAGCCGTCAGGCAGGGTACCGTAATCGGGAAGCTGTTCAGCGAACTTGGCCCTCGATACCTTGACAGGCCGGGCGGTTATACAAGAATTATCCATCTGTCGATGAGAAGGCTGGGCGATAACGGACAATTGGTTCTGCTGCAGCTTGTGGGTAAGGATGAGGAATTGAAAAAGGAAAGCAAAAGTGCTGCAAAGAAGCGTTCTCGTAAGAAGACGGAAGAAGTTTCCCAGGCCGACAGCAAAATAGACCAAGTCGATGAGCAGCCAGTTGAAACCGCGAGCGAAGTAAATGAAGTTGAGAGCGAGGGAGATGACAATAGTGAGCAGAAGTAACCGACTTTATGGAGTATGACTATAAGATGAGTGCAGAAGACTGCATTTTTTGTAAGATGGCTGCGGGTGAAATTGCGGTTGCGAAGATTTACGAAGACGATGTTGTGCTTGCTTTTCTGGATATCGGGCCGGTTAGTGACGGCCATACATTGGTAATTCCCAAAGAGCATTTTGAGCAGTTGCACGATTGTCCGGCTGAATTTTTGGGCCAGGTTGCTTCGCGCCTGGGCAAGATTGCAAAAGCTGTAGCCGCCGGGATGAATTCAGAGGGTTATAATGTGCTTTGCAATAATGGCAGGGCAGCGGGTCAGCTTGTCGAGCATTTGCACTTTCACATTATCCCCCGCAATGCAGGCGACGGCCTGTTTAACCGTTGGCCTTCTTACAAATATCCGCAGGGCAGGATGGAGGAAATAGCTGCCAGGATTCGAGAGAGTTTGTAAATTAAAGTTTATTGGTGTTGATAAGAAGTTTTTTTTTGTTATTTTATTTATTAGTGATTGAATGACCGCGGGGTAGAGCAGTCTGGTAGCTCGTCGGGCCCATAACCCGGAGGTCGCAGGTTCGAATCCTGCCCCCGCTATTAAGACCTGGAGATAACTTCAGGTCTTTTTTTGTGTTTGGGATATATTGGGGTTTATATCGAGGTCATATGTCTTGTAACTTGTACCATACAAACAAAAGGTTGGGTGAGTAGTTAAATCAGCTATGTTCGCTGTTAGATTTTGGCAAGAAAAACCTGACTTTTTGAGCATCGGATATATAATACTATTTTCACTGAAAATTTTTATTAAATATGTGTTTTTGGGCTAAAATTAGATGCTTGACACCTTCAAACCTCACCAAATTCGACCACTGTGGTGACAAAACGGTGACACGTTTCCGTCGAAGAAAAGCTGCGTTTGGGCTGTTTGCAGAAAGGCAATTTGTGTTCATTCTGCTTTTCAAAAAATGATGTATGCGTTGATACTTTGTTGAAGACGAATTGAGGAGCAAACTTAGCAAAAAAGTTCTTGCCCTTCGGTGTCTATAAGTGTATAATAGCTTTATTGTTACGTTACTTAAGGCAGGGATGTTAGCGTTGGGGATGGAATCTCGGAGGAGGCGTATGCCTTTCTTTGAATAAACAAAAGAATCATAAAAATGAATAAAGAGTTTACTATTTTTACTGTGTTGTTGGTGCTTTGGATTTTGTGTAGCCCTGTATCTGTGGGCTGGGAACCTTTAACCGAATTGAAAGCTCCTGATCCTTGCGAGGACGCTTACTTTGGTTATTCGGCATCAATAGAGAATGGTACAGCCGCAATGGGTGCACTTGGTAGAAACAGTAACCAGGGTGCTGTGTATGTTTATGATATTAATGAGTCCAATAGTTGGGACTATGTAACAATATTGCTTCCCCCTAACCTTGACGATACGGATCAATTCGGTTACTCGGTTTGCATAGATGCAAATAGAATTGTAGTAGGCGTAAGCGCAGAGAGTGCCAATGAAGTGTATGTATTTGACTATAATGGTACAGACTGGGACACCGACCCTAAGATTCTCTCTGTCGTAAACCCCAATGCGTATTTTGGTCAATCCGTTTCTATAGATGGCAATACTATTATAGTTGGGGCAAAGGGCAATACTTCACAAAATGGCGCTGCTTATGTATTTGATTACAATGGTGTAGAATGGAACTACAAACAAGAACTTGCAGATCCATGTGGCGCAATTAATGATGACTTCGGATGTTTTGTTGCTGTTGATGGCAACGTAATTGTTGTTGGAGCAGAATCTGATGATGCTCCATCTAACAGAGAGGGGTCGATATGTGTGTTTAGATATAATGGAATAATATAGGCTTTCGAGCAAAAGCTGGAAGATCCAAGTGCAAATACCCTCGCTCACATTGGCTGCTCTGTTTCTGTATCTGGCGACACTATTGTTGCAGGAGCCTATCAATATAGTTATGAGAGCTACACATATGCAGGTGCGGCATATGTATATAGGTGGAATGGTTCGATATGGGATCAAAACACAATACTACTTGACCCGAATCCGGAAACCAACGACAAATTCGGTACCGCCGTTGTAATAGATGGTAACACAATCATTGTAGGGAACAGGTATCACGATGGTAGTGCTACGAATTCAGGTGCTGCATATCTGTTTGAGTGGGATGGAGATTCGTGGTCAGAAGGCCAGATATTAGAAGATCCTGATGGTGCTGCTTCTGAATATTTCGGATGTTCTGTGGCTATTGATGGTGACATGACCTTGGTAGGGGCCAAATGGGATGATGGGGCCCAAAATCAATCCGGCGCAGCTTTTGTGTTTTTGTTTCTCGTGGCGGACTTGAATCAGAACGGCATGGTTAATTTCGAGGATTTTGCATTTTTAGCCAGCCAATGGTTCCATGAACCTGGCGAACCATCTGCTGATATTGCACCAGACAGCGGGGATAATATTGTAAATATGTTGGATTTGTTGACACTTACAAACCAATGGCTGGAAATCGGCTCGGCATATGTACCATAAACAAACATAGAAGTATAAGACACAAATAAAAAGGTGGAGTGTGTTACAATTTTCAACCGCCCGCCAGGTGGGACACTTTTGCTCCGCCGTTTACAAGAAAACCCCCTCAAAATCTTTCAGGTGCGTCACGATAGCAAAAAGGCAAAGAACGGTTCTTGTGAATCCGGTGAGTTAGGGGCCTCGATAGAGCCAATATTCTGCTAATAAAGCAAAGTCCAACATGTCAATTACTCCATCGCCTCCAAACTCTGGTGCAATATCAAACGGTAAAATGTCTTTTGAAGAGAAGCCTGTTTCTAATCATTCATTAGTAAAAACAGATAGGTCATTTATATTCTTATCATTTTGCCAATCTGATGCGAATAAAGCCCAATCTGAAAAATTAACAATACCATCTCCTCCTTCAGGGTAATTATCTGATAAAAGATGTTTATTCAGCCAGTGTTCACAAAGCAGGGATAAATCCTCAAAATCGACAATTAAATCAAGACTGAGATCGGCCCACGGAAATATTCGACTAGACCAGCGTGTAGATTCACCGAAATAGCGAGTCATTGGCGGCCAAGCCTGACCGATATACGGTTCTGGCTCTGAGAGCGGGACTTCTTTTGTATAGTGGACGGCCAATATTTCATAGAAGGTCATCTCGGTTTCATTCAGAAAACGATCGTGAGTTTCCGCTACAAAAGCCAGATTAAATGCGTATTGGGCCTGATTTGGGCCGGGACTGCGCAGACCATGCTGATTGATGATGTCAGTGATGGTGACCGTCGTTTCAATTTCCGACTGCGTGATCAGATCACCTGATCCGGGAATGGCGACATAAAGGGTAGGTACATCGTTGGCATCGATTAGTCCCATCATGTATTTATCCAGAGGGGGCGCGTTGTTATCACCGTTTCGTCCTTGATTATAATTAACTGTAAAAGTGGTATCACCATTATCGATCCATTGAAAACCGCCAATGAGACTGGCAACACTGCTGTTTGGTAGATAATGGCAGGCGCTGTCGCTAAGTCCCAAGGAAGTACTGATAAAGCTGGACCATTGATGCATAATTTCATGTGTAGCGATTTTAGCCGTGATACCCCGGCTAAACACGTCGAGTATATTAAAGCCAAGCAATCGCCCTGTACTGCCATAGGAGGAGGTATTGTCAAACAGAGCGGCACCGGTTCCGGTATAATCTTTTTTTATGCTCACATGGCGTCCGGCATTAAAATTCTGGCTTGCGGTTCGTGGTAAACGTTCGACTTTGTTTGTCGAGAAGAACATGAAAAAATCAAATCGGTCGGGTAATACTTCATAAATGGGGATAGTTAAATTGCCGATATCGCTTGAAAACAGACGAAGCTTTTTCTGTGTTTGGTGCGTGGTGGTACAAATATTAATCAGATGCGGCGAAACAACAATGTCAGGTGAAAGCGCATACGTTGTGGTAGCAGCAATATCGGAACGTAGAAAGCCGATGTCCGGTTTAGCAAGAAACTGTGTCGTACTGGTATCCAGTTCTTCGATTATAATCTCTCCAATGTCATTAACATACAATCCTTCTGGACTGGTTGGGTCATTACCATAGAAATCGGGGAGTGTTCTGGAGGTATCGAAGCGAAATGGACCGGCTGTATAAATATAATCACCGGCAATGCGATCTTGGCCAAGTCCGTCGTCACGTAAAGATATTGGTGGTGTTGTAGGAGGAATCAGATAGTAGTAAAAACCAGCATCCAGATTGGGATTAAGCATTCCTTCCAAGCCGGACCCAATATTGTCCCAATCCTTCCACCCGAAAATGGCGTTGCTATAGCTGAAGGTACTAGTAAGTGCATTCCAAGCATCAGCCATATAGGCACCTGAACTATTCGAAGTATAATACATGTGAGCTGCAACACCTGCATCGTAACAAATCGCCCCTATAGCCTGTCGCTGGATTTCAGTTGTGTTACAATCAGGTACAAGTACCATATCGCCCCAAGCATACGGCCCACCGGAGTCATCACCGCCTCGCGTATCTGTCCATCGTTCCTTACCATCAACCCAAATCTTAAAACTATCTACACCAATCCCGCCTGTTGGGTACTGATGATACCGCATCAGTTGGGCCATTGCGGTTGCGACACACCCACACACGTAATTGTTAGGGGTATAATAGTTATAGCAATTTACCGGATTCGAATCACAAATAGTGGACTGACTCCATTTGCTTTCAACCAGGGGGGGAACTCTAACGTCGGAGAGAGTACCAAAGCTGCCCAATTTATTACCTTGGCTACCGCCTTCTGGTGCTTCTCGGAATTCATCTCCCTTTAATGGTGCCATAGTCGGCTCGGATGTTTCTTCTTCCGCATAATCCTGCAACTTGGACCACTTGTTCTGGGCTTTTGCGCCGGCTTTTTTCAAAGTTGCTGCTTGCTCAATCAGAACTTTTTTCTGCAGTTGATTAGCGGAGAGTACTTGGATATCTCTAACGGCAGTGATACGGGCTGGCATATCTTGGCTAACCATTGCACCTAATGGGTTATCAGGGGAAGGGTCGTAGGTTCCGCCTGAAGAAAAGGCTATAATCGGTTCAATCCGGTCGTCGGCTGGAACAATCACAAACCCTGAGGGTTGCAAATACACAACATGGTAAATCGGGTTCCCATCAGCATTCGAGAACGTTTTAACTTCAATAATCTCCTGACCCAGAGCCACACCCAGAGGCAACATATCTGCTTTTAACCAGCCTTGCACCACTTTCTCCGCTTGGTATGAACTTGTAGGTGCAGCTTGCGCGCTGGCACAGTATATTTGAAACAGCACAAGAAGCAAAACAGCTTTAAAAAGTGCTATAACTGATTTTCTCTGAATAACCATTTTGCAATTTCCTCCCTCAGTGTTGTTGGGTACTCCAATTTAAGTCATTTTGTCCCTTTATTTGTTTAGGACATGTCCTAAAGATACGTAGTGTAATCGCAACAAATCCCGCCAAATTAATATCGACGACATTCGACTCTGCGACATTTTTATTTGATAAAATTAGGTCAGGTGCTTGCTCAACAGCTAAAGCGTTTGGCAGGTAGGTTAAGCACAAAAAAGCGGTTATTCCCACTATCAGAAAGTAATTTGGAATTTTCATATCGAACTCCAGACTCCGATTAACCGGTTAAGAGATAAGTTGAGTTTTCTAAAAGCATTTGATTTGTGATAAATTGATTGGAAGTTAGTCGAAAATGCGCATAATAACTGCGAAAAACACCACCACCTCGCATAATTTGTTTCTTTCCAACGAACTCCCACGCTTTTCTCCTCAGAATTAATTATCTTTGTTGTGAGAATGCACTTTACCTTATAGGACGCTATCTGTCGAGTAAAATTAGCATTTCCTTAGTTTTTTTTGAGGTTTTCGCAAATTTCCTGCTTTCCTCCTCATCAACGGCGAAACCTATCCCCAAACCCTCATTTTCGCGCAATAAGCAGAGTTTTTGAGGATAGCCACCCCACTCTCCATCGCGCCCGACCACTTCAAACGGCTACAAACAAGTGCACCCCGAAATTACTTAAAGAGCATTTTTCTTATGTCAGGTAGCTTTTCCAAGTCAACATTGTAGCGCTATAGCCTTTTAGCAAGCCAGACTCTTTTAGCTTGAAGATACTCAGCAGAGTGCAGT
>CAYXPG010000002.1:0-35469 GCA_964467205.1 uncultured Pirellulales bacterium
ATTCGAATGTCTACAGCGGCGCTGCGATGGGTTCATTGTCGCCTGCTGTAGATTACTACTGGAAAGTGGATGCGGTCAGTGGGGTTAATGAGTGGCCGGGCGATGTCTGGACTTTCCGCACTTCTAAGTCTGATTGACGCCAACGATGCGAGCGTGTACAAGGGGACTGTAAATGTACCTGACCCATGTGAGTGGACAATAGCTCTTGCAGCGGCCGAGACTTATTACTGGCGGATTGATGTTAATGCCCCCACGGTATATCAGGGCGATGTCTGGAGCTTTGCGACATCGACAGTGGTAGCAGGCGCGAATTTCCTCGGCTGGTGGAAATTTGATGAGAAGTCGGGCAATGTTGTCTGGGATGCAACCGGTAGAGAACACCACGGCACAATCACACAGGGCGAAGCCATTTCATTGATTATTGATTATTGATTATTGTCCCCGCTTTCGCGGGGATGACAATATTATTTGGTTGTGGAGGAGGGTTGGACAGGGGTGAAATTTTGTGTTGACAAAGGTTGGTTGGGGGGTAGATTGGTATTCGATAAGATTATCATTTCAAAATGAAAGGGGACGAAAATGGGTGTTAAACGAATTACTGTGCATTGTCTTGAAATAGAAGATAAGGCGGGGAGTCTTCAGAAGCTTTTGGCGGATGCGGCGTCGGCGAATGTTGACTTTGAGTGCTGTGCGGTTTTTTCAGCGGGCGGCGGCCTCGGACAGGTGTATTTAAGCGCCAAGAATGAAGAGGCGTTAAAGGCCTTTGCTGCGGGGGCGGGGATTTCGACGACGGCAGCGGCTGGCTTTATCATCGGCGGCGAGGATAAAGTCGGGGCAGTGGTGGAGGCACTGAAAGGGCTTGCCGATGCTGGTATCAGCGGCGTGGCCGGTGCGGCAATTGTCTGCGACGGGCAGTACCGGATGCTGGTTGTTGTGGATGCCGCTGACGGTGATGCTGCTGAAAAGGCGCTGGGAGCATAGCGTGTAGCGTGTAGCGTATAGCGTGTAGCGTGTAGCGTATAGCAGATTGTGTTTGGTTATAGTAGATGATTGAAGTCAAAGACGGGATTGTTATTCGCCGAGAGGAGATTGTTTTTAAGTTTTCCCGAAGTAGCGGGCCGGGCGGACAAAATGTCAATAAAGTCAATACGCGCGTTACAGCATTTTTTGATTTGGCGAATGCTGCGGGCTTTACCGATGCGCAAAAGAGCCGAATACTCAAACGGCTTGCGACGCGGGCCGACAAGAACGGCGTAATAAGAGTTGTTTCACAGAGGTATCGAACGCAAAAGGCCAATCGAGAATGTGCAGTCGAACGATTGGTTGAGCTGCTCAGAGAGGCACTTAAGAGAAGGGCGGTGCGGAAAGAGACGCCGGTGCCGAGATGGGCCAAAGAGAAGCGGCTGGCGGAGAAGAAACAGCGAAGTCAGTTAAAACAGCAGAGGGCGGAAAAGGATTTTGAATTTTAGTGTCAGGTATTGACATGACGGTTTTTAGGGGATAAAAGGATTTTATGTAAGGTCGTTGGGATTGATTTTTGAAAAGTTTTTTGGGAGACTAAGGATGGGAGTAATAGATTTTTTGGAAAGTTCCGGGGTGAGTTACGAGGTTACGGAGCACCCGCCTGCTTTTACGGCACAGCGTCTTGCGGCGGAGGAACATGAGCCGGGCAGGTATGTTGCCAAGCCGGTGATAGTTAAGGCGGACGGCAAATATGTGATGTGTGTGCTTCCGGCGAGTTGTAAGATTGATATGGGAGCTTTGAAAAAACAGCTTGGTGCCAAGAAAATTGAGCTTGCTGAGGAGAAGGAGATGGGTGAGATATTCGGTGACTGCGAGCTTGGCGCCGAGCCACCTTTCGGCAACCTGTATGATTTGGAGACAATTATTGATAAGGCGCTGGAGAAAGACGACCATATTGTGTTCCAGGGCGGCTCGCACAAACGGGCGGTACGAATGAGTATGGCTGATTATCGAGAACTGGTTTCGCCGAAGGTTCTGGAATTCAGCTACCATGCGACTACGTGATTTTGGTTTGGGCCGTCTCTGCAGCAGGGCAATTGTAAAGCTAATATAACAACGATTAGTAATTGGGGTTTCGGTGTGGGCAATCGTTCCTGCGAGGTCTTTTGTGGGCGGGGCAGTATATATCTTCTTGTTCTCTGTATTGACGCTGTCGGGTGGTGCTTTTCTCAGGTCGCCGGGTGCCAAGCGTCTTTTCAATTCTTTTGATTCCTGAAGAGAGGTCATTTAATCCGGCGTCGATGGAATCCAATTTTTCGAAAATGCCCTGGAGGTTTGTGTTGATAATATCCAAGTTTTCTTCTGTTTGAAGTATATATCTTTCCATTAAACGCTCATAAGGGTCGATGGTGCGGCCAGTTCCGATTCCGTATTGGGGCAGGATGATTTCGGGATGGATTTCATATTTTTTTTGGCCGGCCTGAATCGATACGGAAGACCAAATCAGCGCTGCAATTGTGAGCAGGGCGGCGACAAGGACCAATAATTTACTGTTCGTTCGCATTATATCATCTCCTTTTCGGCTTTTTGTAATTTTGTACCAACTTTATTTTATCGGCATAAAAACCGTGTGAAATATCAAAGAATTGAAAAAAAAGTGCGTATGTGGTACAAAGCATTCGAGTTAAGTTGGTCTTTTTTTGAGGTGTTTCTATGTCGGTTCGGTTTATTTTGGGCAGAAGCGGTACGGGCAAGACCAGCTATTGTGTAAAGGCGATTGTGGAATCGCTGCTGGCCGGTGGTGAGGAGCCGTTGATACTGCTGGTACCGGAACAGGCGACATATCAGGCCGAGCGTGCGATTTTGAGCGATAAGAGAATAGCCGGCTACAGCAGATGTCGAGTACTTTCGTTCGATAGGTTGGGGTTTTTCTTGAGGGGCAAAAATACGGCGATGCCGGCTCTTTCTCGCATCGGCGGACAAATGATAATCCAGAGGATTTTGCGAGAGCATGAGAGTGAATTGAGAGTACTTGGCGCAAGTGTTAGTCGGGTCGGTATGGGAAAGACGATGGCGGATACGGTTGCAGAACTGCATCGGTATGCAAAGACGCCGGAAGATATTGAAACGCTGCTTGTGGAATTGGAGAAGGATGAAGAGAACAAGGCGGCTGCACTGAAATTTGCCGATATTGGATTGGTCCTTCGAGAATATCTAAAGTTTATCGAGGGCAGGTTCATTGACCCTGATATGCAGCTTTTGCAAAGCAGCAAAGCAGTGGCGCAGGCGGATTTTGTTAAAGGTGCGAGGCTTTGGGTGGATGGCTTTGCGGGCTTTACGACGGCTGAACTTATTGTGCTGGCTGAATTGGTCAAGACGGTCAAAGAGGCACAAATCGCCCTTTGTCTGGATGCGTCGAGGATAGATTTGGCAAATGTGGATTCAGGGGAAATCGACCCTGCTGATTTGTTTAATCCAACTGAGCGGACATACGCAGAACTTCTCGGGATAGTAAAGAAATGCAAAATCGAACCGGCGGAGCCGATAATTTTGAATGAGGCGCTCAGATTTTCTTCGTGCGGGGCGCTGGCTCATATTGAACGAAATATATTCGAGCCGGCAGCGGCGAAATGCAGGGCGGCCGACAATGTCCGGATTGCAGCGGCGGCGAACAGAAGGGCAGAGGTTCAATTTGTCGCAAGGGGGATAATAAATCTGGTTAAGGAGAAGGGTTTGCGGTATCGTGACATTGCGGTTATCGCCTCGACTCTTGGAGATTATCAACATTATATAAGGGGGAGTTTCGATGATTACGGGATACCATTTTTCATTGATGAGCGCAAGACGCTGAATCTTCATCCGCTTGTGCAGTTTGTTTGTTCGGCTCTTGCGGCGGTTACAGGTGGTTTTAGGAGGGAGGATATTTTCGCCTATCTCAAGACCGACCTTGTTGCGATAGAACGATGTGAAGTTGATTTGCTTGAAAATTACTGCGTTGCGTTTGGTATAAACGCCGCCGACTGGACGGACGAGAGGGAGTGGCATTTTGAATCGGAAGAAGAGGCACACTTTGATGAGCAGAGGATAAACGAGATTCGGCAGAAAGCGGCTGATGGATTGCTTGAATTGTACAGCAGACTTTGTCCGGACGGTGAGAATGGCGAACCTCTAAGCGCGGTGAAGTTTACAAAGATTGTTTTTGATTTTCTTGATAAGTTAAATGCTGCTGAGCAAATCGGCGGCTGGATTGAAGAAGCAATCGGGGCCGAGGATTTTACGACGGCCGATGAGCATCGGCAGTTCTACGATAAGTTTGTCAGCATATTCGACGAACTTGTGGAGGTTTTTGGCCAGCAGCAAATAAAGTGTGAAGACCTGATTTCGATTATAACCTCTGCTTTTTCAGAGTTGACGCTGGCTTTTATACCTCCGAGGCTTGATGAGGTCCTTGTGGGCTCGATTGAGCGCAGCCGACATCCGGATTTGAAGGCTGTTTTCCTTATAGGCGCTACACAGAAGCATTTTCCTTCGCCGGTAGTCAGAAGCTCACTGTTGACCGATGACGACCGTTTTGCAGCCGAGGCGGCGGATTTTGAATTAGCCCCAACGGTAAGCCAAACTTTGGCTGAACGACAATATCTGGCGTATATCGCCTTTACCCGGCCATCAGAATTTTTGTATGTTACGTATCCCCTGACGGATGATAAGGGAAGGACGATAGCACGGTCGGGTTTTGTAAGTGAGCTCGAATCGCTTTTTGAAGACCTTGAGGAAGAATCTATCGCAGAAGAACAAATCGGGATTGAGCAAATCCACAACGAGGGCGAACTTGCGGATTTACTGTGCAGCCGGCTCGGCAAAGATGTCAGCCTGTCCGAACAAAAGACGGACGGACGATTAGGCAGGTTGTTGGAGGACATGTGCTCGGATGAAGAGCTTGCGGAATTGGGGGCGAAGGTTATTTTGGCGATAAATTATGACAACAGTGCGAAACTTGATAAGAAGTTAGCGGCAGGGCTTTTCGGGCGCCGGATAAAAAGTTCAGCGACAAGATTAAGCACTTTTGCGGCCTGCCCCTACCAGTTTTTTGCCCGGTATATACTTGAATTGGAAGAGCGAAAGGAGTTTAAGTTTGAGCCGTTAGACGTGGGTATTTTTTACCACAGCGTTCTGGATGTGCTGCTGAAAAGACTTAGTGAAGAGGGAAGAGATTTTGCGACGATTGAGGGTGAACAGTTAATAAAGCTTTTGCGGGAAGAGATTTCAGGGATTGTCCGGACGGATTCGTTCATATCGAATTTTGTACGTCACAGTAAACATAATGCATTTATTATTCATTCGGCAGGTGAGGTTCTTGAAGATTGTGTCCTTGCGATTGCAGCAATGGTGCGAGCGGGGAGTTTTCGGCCGATAGCATCGGAAGTTGTGTTTGGCGACGTCGGCGATGGACCTGGTGAATATAAACTTAGGCTTTCAGACAACCGCCAACTGATTTTACGGGGTAAAATCGACCGGCTTGATGTTGCAGAGCTTGAGGGCGGAAAAATCGGGATTGTTTTCGATTATAAACGAAGAGATAAAACCTTTAGCTGGGCGAAGTTCTACTACGGGCTTGATATGCAGCTTCCGATTTATATGCTGGCTGTTCGGGCAGCAGGCGAATCTCAATACAAAATACAGGATGTGGTGGGTGCGTTTTATATGCCGGTCGAGACAGGCCTGGAAAAAGTCGAGCTTAATAAATTGTCCGATGAAGCAGAGGGTTTTAATCGTAAAGCGAAAGGCATATTCAACGGCCAGTTTGCTCGATTGCTTGATGGGAATGCATCGAAGGACAGCAGGTTCTATAATTTTTACGTTACAAAAGACGGCGAGCCGTATGGTGTTTACGGTGGCAGAGGGGCGTTAAGGTCTGGAGATTTTGAAAAAGTGCTTCGATTTGCCGAGGGCAGGATTGTCGAATTAGCCGGAGAGATTGTATCGGGCAAAATCGATATTGCGCCTTACCGGATAGGCACAGCAACGCCTTGTGGTTACTGTAAATACCGAGCGGTCTGTAGATTCGACTGGCAGGTGAATGACTACAGGCCTTTAAGGTCGCTTATGAAAGAGGCGGTTCTCGAAGAGATGGGGGGGATTGATGGCTGAGAAGAAGATTAAATGGACAAAGCAGCAGCAGCGTGCAATTGAGCAGCGTGGCAGCGATGTTTTAGTGACGGCCTCGGCGGGTACGGGTAAGACGGCGGTGCTGTCGGGGCGGTGTGTCAATATTTTGTCGGATGAGTCTATATGTCCCGATGTTCTTAATATGCTGGTATTGACTTTTACCGAGGCCGCTGCCGAGCAGATGCACTCTCGGATTGCCGAGCAGCTTAAAGAGGCGTTTTTGGAAAGCGGTAACCGGCGGTTTCGGCATCAGCTTATACTGCTGCAGGGCGCCGATATCAGCACGATACATTCTTTCTGCAAACGGCTTATAACAGAATACTTTTACAAGATAGGTATTGACCCGACTTTTCGAGTAATCGATGACGATGAGCGCGGGCTGCTCAAAGCAGAGGTTCTGGAGAAGACGATTGAGTGGGCCTGGCGCCAAGGGAATCTGGCAGAAGGGATGGTGCAGCTTTTTGGCAGGAGAGACCTTCGCACGAGTGACGGCTTTGCTGCAAAGATAATATCCTTGAGTGACTTTCTGGACGGGGTGGTTTCGCGTCAGAGTTGGTATGAGAGGACATTGGTGCTTTCGGAAGCCCTCAATCCCTTCGCAGGTGAACTGGGCAAAAAGCAAAAACAAATCGTTGCAGAAGAGCTGCAGAGTGTTCTGGCGCAGATGCGGTGTGTTCAGGAGTTCTGCCAAAAAGAGAACGCCGACGAGAGCTGGGCACAATGGCTCGAGGAAAATGTTGTTGAGATTGTTTTGCGATGTACGGAGTATTTGAGGAGTGATGATTGGCAAAGTTGCGCCGATGAGATAAGGAACTTTCAAAGACCAAGATTTAATAAACCTAAAAGTCCGGATGGTCCTGTCGCAGGGATGATTAGAGATACAGCCAAAAAAGCGGCAGTTGATTTTGAAAGATTAAAAGGCCTTGCGATTATTAATCCCGATTACCTTGACAGAATCAGTGGGGCGGTAAGCGGGCAGGTAAAAATGATGGTTGAGCTTGTTAAGAAGTTCGATAAGTTGTACAGCCGGGCCAAGCAGACGGTCAACTGTCTGGATTTTGCGGACCTTGAGCATTATGCGTTGAAACTTCTAACCAGAGAAGGTGACAAGGAAGATGAATTGCTGCCTTCAGAGACGGCTTTGGCATTGCGCCGAAAGTACAAATATATATTCGTTGACGAGTATCAGGACATCAACCCTGTGCAGAAGGAGATTCTGGCGGCATTGAGCTGCGAGGATAATGTTTTTGTTGTGGGTGATGTCAAGCAGAGTATTTATGCATTCAGAGGTGCTGAGCCGAAGATTTTTACCGAAGAGCTCAAATCAGCTACTGTTGAGCCGAAGGGGTCGGCTGAGGGCCTGCGAGTTGACCTTACGGCCAATTTTCGTTCGAACAAAAGTGTTCTGGATTTTGTCAACAAGTTGTTCGGGCGAATAATGACATCGTCTTTTGCAGATATTGACTATGACGAATCGGCGAGGTTGAGGCCGGCAGCTACGGAGCGATTGAAGGAGGCATCGGGGAGTGAGAGAAGAACCGCTGTGGAGCTGCATATACTCGATGATGAAATTAAGGACGCCGAGCAGAAGGACGAATCTGCCGAAGATGATAATTCGGGCTCCGATAAGGGTTCTGCGACAATTTTCGATGGTTCAGGTGTTGTTAGTTCGCGTCAGCGTCAGGCGGCTATGATAGCGGGGCGCATCAGGGAAATGGTCGGTGCAGACGGCGGCGGGGCGGAATTTGAGATATTTGACAAGCAGCAGGGCGAATCCAGAGAGGTTGAATACCGTGACATTGTGATATTGATGCGCTCGCCCGCCAAGAGGGTAGATGATTATGTTGAGGTTCTTAGACTGGCCGGTATTCCGATTGCCTGTGAGGCTTCGAGCGGCTATTTTGAGGCGACGGAAATCAGGGACCTTTTGAGTCTTTTGAAGGTTTTAGACAATCCCCAGCGTGACATTGAACTGGCTGCGGTATTGCGAAGCCCGCTTTTTAATATCAGCGACAGCGAACTGGCGAAGATAAAGATTCACAGGGCAGAAAAGACTGTGGGTTCGGCAGACTTAAAATCAAAAGAGAAAAAGCGCAAAAACTTCTATGACAGTGTGTGTGATTACTGTGTGAGCGGTTCGGATGTGAAATTAGGTGAACGGCTGAAAGATGTTTTAGCCCGGCTTGAGCAGTGGCGGACGGTCGGTCGGCGCGGCAATATTGCAGAGTTGATTTGGCAAATCTATCGGGAAACCGGTTATCTATTTTTTGTGCCGGCCCTTGCGAACGGGCAGGTGCGCAGGGCCAATCTTCTCAGACTGCACGAGCGGGCGATTCAATTTGAGGGTTTTGCCAGCAGCGTCGGTGTGCCGTCACTGACGCGGTTTGTCGAGTTTTTTGAAAAACTTTACGAAGCGGGACTGGACTGGAGCACCGCTGAGGAAGAAGCCGCCGCCGGTAACGCAGTTCGCATTATGAGTATACATAAGAGCAAGGGACTTGAATTTCCGGTAGTCTTTTTGGCGGAGCTTAACAGTCGGTTCAGCAGGAAGGATTTGCAGGAGGATTGTATTGCGGAGGCAGGCGGCGGGCTGGGGCTGAGAATTATCGAGGGCAAAACGAAAACGAAAGTTGATTCGGCGGCATATCAGATTATCGAAAAGATAAAACGGAAGACGGCACTTGCCGAGGAGATGCGGATTCTTTATGTTGCGACGACGCGGGCAAGAGAGCGGCTTGTTTTGACGGCTTCAGAGAAGGCAAAGCGATGTCGGGATGTTATCTGTGACGGGGTTATGTTCGGCTCCGGTACTGTTTTTGACTGGCAGCTTAGCCGATGCCGCAGCCCTCTGGAATGGGTCCTGTATGGATTGAGTGATAAGAAAGTGGTGCATGATGGTTTCGGGACCGGCCTGTCGCCGGAGGCAGGTGATGATAATTTGTTTGATTTTAAGCTTTACGTCAGCAGCGAACTCGAACAGCTCAGCCGATATGTTTTTGAATTGAGACAAAGGAAACGAATTCAATTTGATTCGGCCAAGAGGAAATTGGGGCAGGGGCGGGCAAAAAACAAATTATTGCCAAAAGTGAAAGAGCGTTTGTCGTGGCGGTACGGATTTGAGGATTTGTCTGTTTTGCCGGCCAAGCGCTCGGTAACACAGTTGACTCATCTCGGCGACGAATATGTGAAAGCCGATTATTCCGGCGTACTCGCTCGAAAGCCAAAAGCGGTTTCGGCTGTTGATTTGGCCGAATCTGTTCAGAGTCGGCTTATCGGAACTGTAACACATCTGGTAATTTCCAGACTTGACCTGACAAAACAAGTGAACAAAGAGGCAATCGACAAAACTGTGGGAAAACTTGTAGCTGCCGGGGCTATAGCCGAAGCTGTAGCGGAATATATCGACACCGGTTCAATAACGGCGTTTTTTGAAAGTAAACTGGGGCGGTTAGCTCTTGATGCTAATAATACCGTATGGTGTGAGTGGCCTTTCACTTTTGCTCTGCCGGCTTGCGAATTTGCTGATTTGGGTAACGGGTCACGAGCGACGGGCGACGAGGCAATCGTCGTTCAGGGTATAGTCGATATGCTGGTCAAAACGCCGGATGGTTTGCTGATAATAGATTTCAAAACCGATAGTGTAACAACCGAGCAGGCGAAAGAACGGGCGGAGCTTTATCGCGAGCAACTTGGGCTTTACGGCAGGGCGGCTGAGGCGATTCTCAACGATAAGCTCCTCGGCAAATGGGTGTATTTCCTAAGCTGCGCCGGTGCTGTCGAGGTCGAATAAGACCATAAGAAAATGAGACTTAGATAGGTGTTTTCTGTTTGTGCTTGTTTGCTGCAGGTGTGTTTGTATAATGGGTGTGAGTAAATTGATATTAGGGTCAAGCATTTAATGGAGAACAGATAAAGATGGCGGCGGCACCGAAAGCGAACGCAGTAGTGGGCCAATCGGGCGGTCCGACGGGGACAATCAACGCATCATTGGCGGGCGTTATTGAAGAGGTCTCCAAAAGGAGCGAAATCGAAAACCTCTACGGTACAATCCACGCTGTCGAGGGAATCGTCAAGGAGGATTTCATCGATTTGAAAAGCCTGTCGGTGTCGGTTCTGGAAGGAGTTGCGAGCTGTCCTTCGGCGGCGCTTGGTTCGAGCCGTGATAAGCCGGATGAGGAATATTGCAGGAAGATTTTTGACGTTTTTAAGAAACGCAATGTTCGGTACTTTTACTATATCGGTGGTAATGATTCAGCTAATGCCGCCCATATAATCAATGTGATGGCGGCTGAAGTGGGTTATGAGATGCGAGCGTTTCATATTCCGAAGACCATCGATAATGATTTGTTAGTGACGGACCACTGTCCTGGTTACGGCAGTGCTGCGAAGTTTGTGGCCTGTGCCCTTATGGGAGATGATTTGGACAACCGTGCTCTGCCTGGTGTTAAGGTCGATGTGATAATGGGCAGGCATGCGGGTTTTTTAGCCGGGGCGACGGCCTTAGGCAGGCAGAGGGATGATGACGGGCCTCACCTGATATATTTTCCCGAAAGAGAAGTTTCGATAGATAAATTTCTCTGCGATGTTGAAGATGTTTATAAAAGGTTAGGTCGCTGTGTTGCAGCGGTAAGCGAGGGGATATGCGATGAGAACGGAGTTACCTGGACGGAAAGGCTGGTAAAGGAAAAGGAAGCCGATTCCCACGGTAATATTCAGCTTTCCGGTACAGGTATTTTGGCGGACTTTCTGGCCGGTCAAATCAAAGATAAACTCGGTGCCAAACGTGTCAGGGCGGACACTTTGGGTTATATGCAAAGAAGCTTTGTCGGATTTCAATCTTCGGTAGATGTTGAAGAGGCCCGCAGGTGCGGTCGAGAAGCAGTTGGGTTTTCGATGGCCGAACAAAGCGGTTCGGTTGTGATGAACCGAACGGTCGAGGGGGAAAATTATGCGGTAGAGTTTTTGAGTACCGAGCTTCGCAATGTCGCCGAGAAGTCGAGGACGATGCCCGATGAGTTCATCAATTCGACCGGCAACGGTGTTACGGAGGCGTTTATTAAATATGCAATGCCTTTGACAGGCGGGCTGCCAAAGACACATTATTTAGGTAATTATCCCAAGGTCTAAGAAAGTTAGCCACGAAGACACAAATGCACGAATACCTATGACCTAAGGCCCAGGGGCACAGGTAAATTGGAAATTCAAAAAACAAATATAACTGCACCTTAGTGTTTTAGAGTTTTTGTGGCAAAAGATAAAAATGATAAAGACCAAGATAATCGCCACACTCGGTCCTTCGAGTAATGAGGCGGGGACAATTAAGGCCCTGATTGATAATGGTGTGGATGTGTTTCGTCTGAACTTTTCGCACGGGACGCTCGATGAGCACGCTGAGCTGTTGGAGGTGCTGAGTTCAGTCCGCTCGGAGCACCATAATATGACGGCAGTGATAGGTGATTTGTGCGGGCCGAAGATACGCACGGGGCTTATTGAGCCGGAAGGTCAGATGTTGAATGCCGGCGCTGAGGTAAGTATTGTGTCCGGCGAGGAAGCAGGCATGGCAGAACGTTTCGGAACAAACTACGAACGTTTTACCGATGATGTAAATGTCGGCGACCGAGTTTTTATCGATGATGGTCAAATAGCTCTGGAGGCGATTGACCAGAAGGACAATGAAACGATTTGCAGGGTTGTTGTTGGAGGGGCGCTTCGCAGTCGAAAGGGTATCAATCTGCCCGACTCGAAAATAAGCACACCGTCAATCACAGAACGTGACTGGAAATGCGTTGATTGGGCGATTGAAAAGGAGCTGGATTTTCTGGCATTGAGCTTCGTACGGTCGGCTGATGGGATTAAGGAGTTGAGAAACTATCTGAGTAAGGCAGGTGCAGATATTAAGATAATCGCCAAGATTGAAACACCCCAGGCGCTGGAGCATCTGGAAGAGATTGTTCGTGCGGCGGACGCTGTACTGGTTGCCCGCGGGGACCTGGGAGTTGAGATGGATTTGGCTTTAGTTCCGCTCATTCAGAAGCGCATTACACAGATGTGCCGGGATTTCGGCAGGCCGGTCGTGGTTGCTACACAAATGCTGCAAAGTATGATAGAAAAGCCCACAGCCACCCGTGCCGAGGTCTCAGATGTTGCCAATGCGATTATGGACTTTGCCGATGCTGTTATGCTTTCGGGCGAGACTGCTGTTGGTAAATACCCGCTGGAAGCTGTACAGACCATTGAGCGGATTGCACGTGTAACAGAAAGCTACCTCGAGGAGAACGTCAATGTTCATCCCAAAAGTGCGACTGTAGATGAATTAGTTCAGACGGCGTCAATGGCACAGAGTGTCGGTCAAATTGTCGATGATATCGGCGCTAAACTTGTTGCGGTCTGGTCTCAGGGCGGCTCGTCGGCGCGGCTGCTCAGTAAGGCGCGGATAGACGCTCCGATTCTGGCGTTGAGTTCCGATGAGCGTACGAGCCGTCAGATGTGTCTGGATTATGGTGTAATACCGCTTTGTCGGCCGATTCCGGAAAATATCGAGGAGTTTACTCGTGTGGTTGAGGAGCTGATTATCAGCAGCAGATGGGCCCAGGTGGGTGAAAAAATTGTCCTTGTGGCGGGTCGGCCCCTCGGTGCAGCCGGCACAACCAATGCTATCATAGTTCATAACATTACGGCCGGGTGACAGAGAAAAAATAAAACTTATTTTAGAAAAATTGGCATTTGGCAAATTAACGAGTATTTTTATAGGTTTTATACCGGCAGGAAGTTAAAGCCGCCGGTATTGCAGACCGATTTCGATTTTCGATTTTCGACTTTCGATTTTCGATTGCCAATCGGCGCTTGACAATCGGCTGCTATTTACTGAAAGAGCGATAAAAATGGAAAAGCTTGATTTTACAATTGGGGTGCTGGGTAAACGGGCGGTTCAGTCACCGATATCGCTGTCAAAGGAAATGGGCGATTACATAGCAAACTACACCGACGACAGCCAGTATATACAGTACGATATTGAAACCGGCCCTGATGCCCCCACACGGGGCTTTGGACGAAGTGAGCTTCTGGAGAAGGCAGGCCCTCGTGAGAAAATTTACTTTGAGCCGGCAAAGGTACATGCCGGTATTGTAACCTGTGGTGGGCTTTGCCCCGGGCTCAACGATGTGATACGTGCAATTGTTATGTGTCTTTGGTACCGTTACGGTGTAAAACAGATTTCCGGCGTCAGGTATGGGTACCGCGGTTTTCTTTCGGAGTTTGGTCTGCCGTTTATGAAACTTGCGCCTGAGAAAGTGCTGGATATTCATCACAGGGGCGGAACAATTCTCGGTTCGTCGCGCGGTTACGGCGAGCGCGTCAGCGAAATCGTTGACTTATTAGAACGTACGAAGATAAATGTGTTTTTCGTGATAGGCGGTGACGGGACACAAAGAGGCACTCTTGACATTTCAGAAGAGGCCCAGAAGCGTGGGCTTAAAATTGCCATAGTCGGAGTTCCTAAAACAATCGACAATGACCTGAGTTTCGTGCAGAGGTCGTTCGGCTTTGAAACGGCGGTATGCAAAGCGGTAGATGTTGTTGCAAGTGCGCACGTCGAGGCAGAAGGTGCCATCAATGGTATAGGCATTGTCAAGGTGATGGGCAGGGAGTCGGGATTTATTGCGGCACATACGGCACTGGCCATTAACGATGTCAACTATGTGCTCATTCCGGAAGTGCCCTTCGACCTCGATGGTGAAAATGGATTGCTTGGGCATCTGGGAAGGAGATTTGAGCGACGTCATCATGCGGTGATTCTGGTGGCGGAAGGGGCGGGGCAGGACCTGATAGAAGGCTGCGAGAGAGTGGATGCTTCAGGTAATAAAAGACTGGGGGACATCGGCGTTTTTCTTAAGGATAAAATCAGCGCATACTTCAAAGCAAAAGGAGTTGAGATAAATCTGAAATATATCGACCCGAGCTACATTATCCGCAGTTCTCCGGCCAATGCAAACGACTCAATCTATTGTGCGAGACTGGGGACCAATGCGGTGCACGCTGCTATGGCGGGAAAGACCGAGCTTCTGGTCAGTCTTGTCAACAACCATATGGTCCACGTACCGATTCGATTAGCTGTTGCGAAGAAGAACATTATCAATCCGGATGGGGGGCTTTGGCGCAGCGTAGTCGAGGCGACGGGCCAGCCGCTTCTGATGAAGAATTGAATCCTTTTATCTGTTTAATTAAATAGAGCTTCTACAAAGGTGTGGGGGTCGAACTCGGCGATGTCTGTTGGCTTTTCGCCGAGGCCGACAAACTTTACGGGAATATCAAGCTGGTCCTTAATGGCAATGACAATACCGCCGCGAGCGGTGCCGTCGAGCTTTGCTAAAAATATGCCGGTAACGTTAATGGCCTGCGTGAACATTTTTGCCTGGGCGATTGCGTTTTGGCCGGTAGTTGCGTCGAGAATAAGTAATACCTCGTTAGGTGCATCGGGGATTTTGCGGGCGACGACATCGCGAATTTTTGTAAGCTGTCTCATCAGGTCGGTCTGAGTATGCAGTCTTCCTGCGGTATCGAGGATTAGAAAGTCAGCGTTCCTTGCCAGTGCGGCTTCGCAGGCGTCAAAGGCGACGGCGGCAGGGTCGGAGCCGTGCTTTTGCTTTACGATTTGAACTCCGATACGCTCGGCCCAGATTGTAAGCTGCTCGGTAGCGGCGGCACGGTATGTATCGCAGGCGGCGACGATAACGTTTTTATTGTTTTGACTCAGTATATGGGCGAGCTTTGCGATGCTTGTGGTTTTGCCGGAGCCGTTGACGCCGGCGACCAAAATGACGGTAGGGCCGGCCTCGGCCGGATGTAATTGTCTGTCTCGATGCGGCCAATAGCTTTTCATATGCTCCTTGAGGAACGGGATAACATCGTCTGTTGTTGCGATTTGCCTGCTGCGGAAGGCATCCCGCAGGTCAGTTATGAGCTTACCGGTAGTTTCTACGCCGATATCATCACTTATCAGTGTCTCTTCCAGCTCATCAAGCAGCTCGTCATCTAATTTTTTGCCCAGGCTCAGCACCGTGGAAAAGGAGTTGCTGATTTTGTCTCTGGTTTTTCCGAGCCGGTCTTTTAAGTATTCAGCCGTTTTAGTGAAAATGCCCATAACTGCGTACCTTTAGGATAAAATCTTCTAAGGTGTAAGTTTCGCAGATACTTGCGAAAATATCAAGTAGATTCGGCGCATCGTTTTTTAACGGCCCGGCCGGCTATGCCTTGGCTGGTGAGATATTTTTATTTGGCTGAAGATTTCTGCTGTTCTTTTTTTGTACCTGCACAATTTTTTATTTTTTGCCAAAAGGGGAATATTTTCTTTGACAAACCGGGCAAGTGCCGTTAGACTTTTTCTGCTGTTATTGCAAGGGAGAGTTTTGTTCAACGACGAAAGTTGTGAGCTTTCGTTTTGTGAAGAATACAGGCAAGGAAGTTTTAAGCGGGCGCTGTTTTTACAGCCTGGATATTTATAAAGGAGGGCCTTTTGGCGGCTCAGGAGGTTGAAAATATTTTCGCAGATATAGTAGAGCGTGCCAAAGCACTTGACCCTGCCAATACCCGCCAGTGGTTTGATGAATTAAGAGTTTTACATTTGAGTGGGGGTTCTCTCGGGATTGGCTGTCCGGATGAAGCGAGGGTTGAGTTTTTGCGAGACAACTGCAAAACCAGTTTCACTCGTGCCGCCCAGCAGATAACCGGCCACCTTGTCAGCGTAGATTTCAGCGTTGCCGCCGGCGAGAAGTTTACCGAAGTTCCTCAGGGGCGTGAACGAGGGTTTAAGGTTCATCCTGATTATACGTTTGATAATTTCGTAGTAGGGCCGAGCAACCGGCTCGCTCATGCAAGCTGTATAGCAGTAAGTCAATCGCCGGGTAATACCTACAATCCTCTTTTCATTTATGGTAACGTCGGTTTGGGTAAGACCCATCTTTTGCACGCAGTCTGTTGTGAGACCGGGCGAAGAAGCAATAAAACGGTGATACAATTTTTAAGCTGCGAAGAGTTCGTCAACCGATTCATCAGGGCGATAGAGGAAGGTAATCTGGCCGGCTTTCAGAGCCAGTTTCGTACGGTCGATATTCTGGTAATCGATGATATACAGTTTTTGCGGGAACGTGAACATAGCCAGGAGGAATTTTTCCATACTTTTAACGCTTTGTACAACAACGGCAAGCAACTTATTCTCAGCGCCGATTGTGCTCCCAGCGAGATGCCGGGTCTTGAAGAGCGTCTTATCAGCAGATTCAACTGGGGTCTTGTTGCTCGAATCGACTCGCCAACCTATGAGACAAGAGTTGCAATCGTGCAGAAAAAAGCTCATCTTCGGGGTCTTAGTGTTCCCGCTGAAGTGTCTGAATACATTGCCCGTAAAGTGCACGCAAATATCCGTGAGCTGGAGGGTGCATTGACAAGTATCTACGCGGTGGCAATTACTACGGGAGAGGAAATTACGCTTCAGTTGGCTAAAACGGCACTGGATGGACAACTCGAGTCGGCGGCAAGGTATATAAGTATCACGGATATTATCGAAGTGGTAACGAACCATTTCGACGTTCGGCTTGCGGATTTGCAGAGCAAAAAACGCAGCCAAAGCATAACATTGCCTCGTCAGATTTGTATGTATCTGGCGAGGGATATGACGCGTCACAGTCTTGAGGAGATAGGGGGTCATCTGGGCGGACGAGACCATACAACCGTTATGCATGCCTGCAGCAAGATAGGCCAGGCCAAGGACAACGACCCACAAATGCGTGTGCTGCTGGGGGAGCTGACAAAGCAAATCACACAATCACCGCAGGCCTAAAGACCATAAATTAACAGAATTAGCAACAGATGCGCATAAAAAAAGCTGTGAGAAGATTCACAGTTTTTCAATTGATAAGTTAAATCGCCGACCTATTTTCTGCGCTTTCTCAGCAAGGCCAGAGCACCGAGTCCGAACAGACATATCGTGGCCGGTTCAGGAACAGCGGCAACATTACGAACTTCAAAGACCATATCCTGAAAGTCTTCGTCGTTGCCTCCATTGTCCCAGCAAATCAAATATGTGTCCTGAAAAGTTGGTATTGAGAATGTAACCATATGGTCTCTTGAATCCGAATTGAAAAGTTCTACGCTATAATATGTAGTACCATCACCGAGTACCCAAATGAAAGCATCAGTGTCGGGCTCTACGTTGAATAAGGCATTTTCGCCGACGGTGTCAAGATAACCTCCAAAACCGTCATCCAACCATATAATAGGTGAGCCGGTTGTTTCACTCAATGAATAACCGAGCCAATGATAATCGGCGGCGTATATTGCCTGTACCTCAATAAAGCCGTCCATATCCAACCAAATCTGGTCTAATGAATCGTCTATACGGTTGTAATTTCCCGCCCCATAAAGTCTGTCGAGCAGGTCGTCAAACCCGTGTTCGCTTCCACCGTGGGCCCCGGGATCTGGATGTGTAGGCAGGCCGGCGTGCAGGTCCTCTTCACTGGCATGAGTTGTGTCATATACAGGAGTATATACCGCAGACACTGGCGCGTTCAGCACAAAAACGACTAATACCGAAAGCAGTACAACTAGCTTTCCATCTCTCCTCACTTTTCTATCTCACCTCTTCATCATCACTCTCTCTTCAACTTTCCCATTGTAAGAAGCTCTTAAAAACCCTTCTTACACCCCTTTAACTTCAGGTGTATTATATATAGAACTGTCCGATAAAGTCAAGAAAAATCGCAAAATTTTTCATTTTTTTTTGTTAAAAAGGAAGAATTTTTACCGAAAGGGCTATTTTTGTGCCGAAACCGCATTATTAGGGTTGCTTATGATTAGCATAAGCACATTTAGCTTCACCACTTTTTCAGGTGTAACGGGGGTTACTGTTTTCGTTGTGGTATTGGCAGGCCGAGTTCGGTCAGTACCTTTTTCATATCCTCCCAGAGCCTTCTTCGATTTTCCTGTGAGTAATTGCGCAAGAGATAAGCGGTATGATATGTAGCCATAAGTTTTATGGACGGTCTGCCGAGGCCGGCATAGTATTGGTGAAATTGACCCCGCAACTGACCTATTGGTTTGTTGGTGTTTAACAAAGTCCTGGCTGCGTGAGCACCAAGAGCAACAATGACATCGGGATTTATCAGTTCGATTTGTCTCTGGAGGTATGGCAGACAACTTATTATCTCCTCCGGCCGAGGGTCTCTGTTGTTTGGCGGGCGGCACTTAAGAATATTGCATATAAAGATGTCACTTCGTTTAAGTCCCATAGCAGCAATAACCTTATCCAGCAGTTGGCCTGCCCTTCCGACAAAAGGCCTGCCCTGGGCGTCTTCGTCGGCACCGGGACCTTCGCCGACAAAGACAATCTGTGCATTTGGATTTCCCTCGCCTGGCACGGCATTAGTTCGCAGTGAGCCGAGCTGGCATTTACGACATCGGTGAACTTCATCATTGATTTTTTCAAGTTCAATTTTTATATCATTGGCCGATTGGCTGGCTTCGTTTTTTTTCTGTTTATTTTTCTCGCCGGCGGGCGCGAAACCGCCGGTAAAAAAATCATCCATATCAGCGTGCTGTCGAACAACTTTATTTATATCCGGTTCTTTTTCCATCGGGGCAAATTATAACGTGGCATCTAAAAATAGACAATAAAAAAGGGCGTCCTTTTCTGACAGACGCCCTGATTGGAATTTTCGGTTTGTTTTTTATACAAGGCCCTGAGCGAGCATAGCATCGGCGACTTTGATGAAGCCGGCGATGTTTGCTCCTGCGACAAGGTTACCCTTGAGGTTGTACTCTTGGGCTGCCTTTGAGCATGATGTGAAGATGTTCTTCATAATTGTCTTTAGCTTTTCATCTACTTCTTCTTTGGACCAGGACAATCTCATGCTATCTTGTGCCATTTCAAGACCGGATACAGCAACACCTCCGGCGTTAACCGCCTTACCTGGCGCAAAGATGATTTTATCCGTGGCAAGCTCAACAGCCTCAAGTGTACAGCCCATGTTAGAAACTTCAGCAATTAACCTACAACCGTTTTTAATCAAAGTTTTTGCATCATCAGCATTTAAACCATTTTGAATAGCGCAAGGCATTGCAATATCACATTTTACCTCCCATGGTTTTTTATCTGGATAGAAGGGAACCTTGAATTTATCTGCGTAATCTTGCACACGGTCTCTGTTAGAAGCCCGCATTTCAAGCATATAATCGATTTTTTCATCTTTCACACCGTCTTTATCATAAATATAACCATCAGGACCAGATAAGGTAACAACTTTTCCACCAAGTTCGTTAATCTTTGTTGCAGCGCCCCAAGCAACATTTCCGAAACCAGAAATCGTAACAATCTTGCTTTTAAAATCTTCACCTTTTGCTTTCAATATTTCCTGAGCGAAATACGCTGCACCAAAACCAGTGGCCTCAGGCCGAATTAGACTACCCCCCCAGCTTATTCCTTTACCAGTAAGAACACCGGTAAATTCATTATGGATTCGCTTGTATTGTCCGAACATAAAACCAACTTCGCGTGCCCCGACCCCGATATCACCTGCGGGTATGTCGGTATCCGGTCCAATGTGTCGGCAAAGCTCGGTCATAAAACTCTGGCAGAAGCGCATAACCTCGTTATCCGATTTTCCCCTTGGGTCGAAATCGGCTCCACCTTTTCCACCGCCCATCATCAGGCCGGTCAGGGAATTCTTGAATATTTGTTCAAATCCCAGAAATTTGATTATGCCGATGTAAACGCTCGGATGAAAACGGATACCCCCTTTGTAAGGTCCCAGGGCACTATTGAACTGAACGCGGAATCCCCGATTTACGCGAAAATTGCCCTTGTCGTCCTGCCAGGGGACTCGAAAGATTAATTGCCTTTCCGGTTCGACCAGACGCTCAAGAATGCCTGCTTTGATATATTGAGGGTTTTTATCAATTACCGGCCCCAAGGTATCCAAAACTTCTTTGACCGCCTGGTGGAATTCGACCTCACCGGGATTGCGTTTGAGCACCTGTTCGTAAACGGCCTGGGTCACATTGTTAGTTGCCATTTAAGTAACCTCCATTAATAATTAACAAATTTATCCGTCCGCCTAACAAAAAATACGTTAAACTGCACAAAGAAATAATAAAATTACCTTGAAAATAACACAAAAACCCATATTATATTGAGTTAACTGGAATTGGCAAGAGAATTAAATAAGAAAATATTCTATATTAGAGAAGCTTATAATGCATATAGAAATTCTAAAGATGTTCTGTGATTTATGTGAGCTGCGAAGTTTCTCAAAGACGGCAGAAAAGAATCTTTTGAGCCAATCGGCGATTTCACAACAGCTTGCGCAACTGGAACTTATCCATAAGTGCCAGCTAATCGAGCGGAAGAAAAGACCCATTGAACTTACTAAAGAAGGCCGGCTGCTTTACAATGCCTCCAAGGATATGCTCGATAGATACGAGCAGCTAAAAAGTGAACTCAATAGTGTCAAGAACTCAGATAACAACAGAATTAATTTGGCAGCGGTCTTCAGTATCGGGATGCACAGTCTGTCGAATTATATCAAGAAGTTTATGACGAGGTATCCGGATGTTAATGTCCATATAGAATATTTCACAGCTAATAAGGTTTATGAACTGGTTTTGTCAGGGCAGGTTGATATTGGTCTGATTGCGGTGCCGAAAAGAGATAAAAGACTTGAAGTTTATGACTTTGAAGAAGAGCCGCTGGTTTTTGTCTGCAGCCCTAAGCATCCATTGGCGGGTGAATCGGAGATTGATATTCATAAAGTTCAGTTTGAAAGATACATTGGCTTTGATGAAATTGCTCCAACACATAAGTGGATAAATAATATATTTGAGCGTTATAATCTTAACATCCACCCCGTGATGGAGTTTGATAATATCGAAACCATCAAGCGAGCAGTTGAGATGAACATAGGGGTGAGTATATTGCCGACGACGACGATAATTCAGGAAGTTACGAGCGGCTCAATCAAGGCCATAAAATTTTCGAATGAGAATTTTATCAGGCCGACCGGAACGATTGTACGCAAAGGCAGGCCTCTGAGCGAGGGCTGTCAGTACCTTATCGAACTGCTTCGAAGAAGAGGTCAATGAAACACAGCACCGCATTAGAGAAAAAATGTTGTGGTTAGCAGTTTTAAAAAACGGCCTGCCGGTCAAAGGATAAAATACTAAATGCAGTTCATAAAGTGCTCCAATGTCAATAAAAGCAGTGATATTTGATTTGGACGGGACAATAACCCAGCCTTACTTTGATTTTGATGCTATTCGTGAAGAGATAGGCTTGCCGAGGGATTCCGGGCCTGTTCTTGAGTCGATGGGGAAGATGTCGCCTCGACAGCGAAGATTCGCTGAAGAAATACTGCGTTTGCATGAGATGCGGGCGGTAACAGAATCACGGCTTAATGCCGGTGCCAAGGAGACATTGGAGTCGCTGCGGGCGGCGGGTATTCGTATAGGGGTATTAACGCGTAACAAGCGAAGTAATGCCTTAGCTATCGCCGGCAAGCATAACCTGAAGTTCGACGCTGTCATCGGCAGAGAAGAAGGTCCGGTCAAGCCGGACTGTTTTGGTGCACTGCGAATATGTCTGCAATTCGGTGTAAAGCCGGAAGAGACCCTTATGGTTGGTGATTATCTTTTTGACCTGGTCTGCGCAAAAACGGCAGGTGCTGTAGCGGTACTGCTGGCCAACAGCGAACGGGCCGATGAATTTGCCAGACATGCGGATTTTGTAATTGAAAACATCGAGCAGATACTTCAAATTATTGAAAAGACAGATGAGAAGAATCAGAAGTAATTAAAAAAGTACGAAAAAGATTAAACGATGAGAACAAAAGCAACTGCTAAGGCTGTTCTTATTCTGTTATTAATGGCTGGTTCCTGCCTGGGCGGCGGATGTGTCGAAACCCTGGCCGCACAACAGAAGAAATCCGCAGGATGCCTTACGGCAGAACTAAAGCCAAACCGAGTTGAGGGCATCCTAAAAAAACTGAATGCAAAAACCAAAGAGCTTAAAACCTACCAGGCCGGAATTGAATACCTGTTCAGCCAGCCGGATTTCGACTCGAATACTCTGAGGACGGGTGTTTTGTATTATGAAAAGTCCGGTGGAAAATCGAATTTGAGAATAAATTTTCAAACGCTTAAACAGGACGATGAAAAGGTACAAAAATACGCAGAGCATTTTATTTTCGACGGTGTATGGCTTACCGTGCTTGACTACCAAATCAAGACGCATAAGCGTTATCAACAGGCTGAGCCGAATAAGCCGGTGGACGCTTTCGATTTGGTCAGTAAGAATCTGCCGATTGTCGGCTTTACCAAGATAGAAAATTTGAAAAAGCAGTTTGAAATTAAGCTCATTGAGCGTCAAAAAAGCGGGTCGGGAAATTTTGTTCGGCTGTATTTGAAAGTCAAACATGATTCGATTTATAAAGATGATTATAGTGCAATCGAGTTCTGGATTGATAAGAAGTTGTATTTTCCTGCAAAGATAATCGCCACATCTACTGGGGGTGATATTTATGAAATTACATTCATAAAGCCGAAGATTAATAAGAGAATAGCTCAAAAAGTCTTTGCGATTAAGGTCCCGAAAGACTTTGATGAGCCTGAGATATTTGAGCTGAAGAAAAAAACCAAATAACATTAGGCAAATGGCAGGTGAAAGACAACGACAAGCTACTCGGCGCATAGAAGAGATATTGCGTAAACGTGGTTGCGAACTCGCAGATCAAGTTGCGCCTGTAACGGACGTTATGGAACTTATGCGGGATATTTGTGAAAAGATTGTAAACTATGAATTGGCAGATGAATTTTGTGAGGAAGGTCTGAAACCAGATAATGAGCCAAACGAGTACGGGCTTGAAATAGAAGATTTGATAGATGCTTGTGGTCTTGCTCGGAATGATTAGAATAGGCAGCCTTGTAGCAGTAACGCAAAAACGCGGGAGAGATAGAAAGGATTAAAGATGGCTAAGGGGATTGTTATCTATTATTCGAGAAGCGGTAATACGAAAGAGATGGCGGAGTTAATAGCGGCGGCGATGAACGAGGGGGGTTTGAAAACTGACTGCAAATCTGTCGAAAAGGTAAAGGCCAACGATCTGCTGGCCTATGATGCGATAGTAGTTGGTTCGCCGACGTATTACGGTAGTATGGCTGCGCCAATAAAGCAGTTATTCGACGATACGGTAGGCTTTCACGGCAAACTCAGCGGCAAAGTAGGAGGGGCATTCAGCAGCGCAGCTAATATCGGCGGCGGAAATGAAACCACGATTATGGGCATAATAGAAGCGATGCTCATCGCCGGTATGATAGTTGAAGGCGACTCGCAGGGCGACCATTACGGACCGGTCTCCATCGGTAAACCCGACGAAAGAGTTCAGCAGCAGTGCGCCAACAGAGGGGGAAGAATCGCAAAGCTGACCCGAAAACTTACGTCCTGACGGGCAAAAAATTTTAAAATATATCCTTAAGGGCAGTAAATGTCTGCGAATAAAACCGTAACTGGTTGTTTTTAAGCTACTTACCCGCGGACACCTAAGGCACAAGCAAACGGGAAAATTTAATTGAGATCAGTATTAATATTGCTTTTTTATTGTAAAAATGGCATTTTTCTTTGACAAAACCATTGTGGCAGGTTAGTTTTCTATGGAATTTTTAACCTATGTAATGGAGGTTAATTTAATGCAGCAGTATGAAGACCTTAAAGTATTGGTAGCTGAAATTGAAGCTGATGTCAACAAGGCTGAGGGCGGAAACAAGGCAGCAGGGACGCGAGTTCGCAAGCAAATGCAGAGAATTAAGCAAGCTGCCCAGGCGGTCCGCAGCGCCATTCTTGAGATCAGGTCAGCCCAATAAAATATCGCAAGTACTTGTTAGCGATGTAGTTAGTGCGTATTTCGGCTTGTTTCCGGCGGTATAGCCAGCCTACCTGGGGCAGGTAGGTGTCGGCGTTTCGAGTGCGCAGATACTTTTTATGTAAAGGTGAGTAGATGCCGCCACCGTTATTGTTTGATTTATCCCAAATCGACCTGCATAGAGAACCTGTATTCGACAGGGAAACGATTTGCAGCGTAAATCCCCAGCGTTTCGAGATGCAGCATCTCGACGGCATTCTCTGGTATGACAAGGGAAAATTTTTAATTCTGGGCTATAAGGACGTTACGGAGAAGGAATTCTGGATTCGTGGGCACATTCCGGAAAGGCCTTTAATGCCTGCTGTAATAATGATTGAAGCAGCGGCCCAATTGTCGAGCTTTTTTGTAAAGAAGATTTGTGGTTTGGAGGGTTTTATCGGCTTTGCCGGTATAGAGTCGGCGAAATTCCGTTCTGTTGTTGAGCCGGGCCAAAGGTTATATCTGCTCTGCCATATCACAAAGTTCAGTAGAAGGAAATATACCTGCAGTACTCAGGGGGTTGTTGACGGCACTTTGGTTTTTGAAGCGGTCGTATCCGGCCTGAGCATTTAAGATACCAATCATAATAATTAAGTACGCTCAGGAATAATGAACCGTGGCATCGTGGGGGGATTACCCCTCCCTCACGGTCGGGGCTCTGCCTGGTAGAGCGCATATACTTTTTATGAACCGTGTAATCTGTTATTTGTGTTCGGTGTGCAAAGCGAAAATGAGGACAGGGTTATTTCGAAATAGCCCCAAGGGGGTTCCGCCAAGCTATGCTTGGCTATAACCCAAATCTGCTTCGCAGATTTCCATAAGGGCGCTGCCCCTCTGGCGTCACTCGCTATCGCTCGTTCCTGTCACCCCGACGACGTGGAAAAATCCTTTTTCCACACCTTTTGAGGGTTCGAATCCAGCCACAGTAAATTCGGCGAATTTTTCAGCCCGGTGTGGTTTGTACGTGTTCTGTAAATGAATAGCCCCAAGGGGATTCGAACCCCTGTTGCCGGGTTGAAAACCCGGTGTCCTGGACCTACCTAGACGATGGGGCCATAAGAGCTAAAAACTCAAAACTAAAGACTTAAAACTTGTGAGATATGATAGCAATGTTGCTGCATTGCGGCAACAGATTCCTCAGTTTTTACTTTTTGCTTTAACTTTTAAGTTTCTTTTATTCCATACTGATTGCTTCGGTGGGACAGGCATCGACACAGACCCCGCAGTCAACGCAGGAATCAGCATCAATGCAGGCCTTTTTCTCAACCATACTTATGGCTTCGCTCGGACATTCTTCGATACAGGTTTCGCAACCAGTACATTTTTCCTTGTCTACTTTAGCCGGCATTTATACAAACCTTTCACAATAAAAATTAAAACTAACCAGTAAGAGAGGGAATGTTACAAAATTTTTTTATTATTGCAAGACAAATTTTTTGGGAAATTCGCCTGTTGATGCAAAGCTGTCATTGCCGAATTTCTTTGCACATCTTCCATGGGCTCCAGAAGCAGCACCGCTTCCGGTTCGCTGCCGGTAAATACGGTCGAAAAGGCCGGTTGACTCAAGGCTTGTCGGATTGCCGGATTTGAAGCTGCACCCTTCTTATTTTGTTGGCCAGTGTCCAGTTTCCCGAAGCCTCGGCGTAGGCAAGCGCTTTGTGCAGGTGTTCGACGGCCCGGTCGGCTTGTCCGAGATTGAGAAAAGACAATGCCATGTTGTAGTGAGCGCTATCTAATTGGGGATTGATTTCGAGGGCTTTCTCGAAATGTTTGACGGCCTCTTCGATTTTTCCCTGTTGGGCCAGCACCGAACCAAGGTTGTTATAAGCTGAAAAGTATTCTGGATTGATTTCGATAGCTTTTTTGAAATGCTTGATGGCTTCTTTTTGTTTTCCCTGTTGGTTTAAGGTAGTTCCCAGCATATCATGTGCAGCGTAGTCGTCGGGATTCGAAAGCAGTGCTTCGCTGAGGTGCTCAGCAGCTTTCTCGAATCTGCCCTGTTTGAGACTCTTACTTGCAAGCCAACCGTACATTCTGGCCCTGCAGTCAATACTTTCGGCTGCGAATGGGCCGGCAATGCTGAACAATAACGCACTGGCGGCTGCTATACCGACCATTGTTGCCGTCCGGCGCCACCGCCCCATCTTTATCGTTTCGATTATGGCGAAGAGGCCTGCCGATGCCACCACAGCCAAAACCGGAACTATCGGCACCCGGTAGCGTCCCGTCACGAACACCAGAATAATGGCTGATGGGTAAAGTATCAGAAATAGAAAGATAGGCAAAGGGATGCGACGTCGGTGGTGAATTACGCCAATAATCACCAGCGGCAGCAGGACTCCGAAAGGAAAGCCGAAGCCGTGTGTTTTCCATACCAGCCCTGAGAGCAGCAGCGAATACCGTCGCGACTCATACACATCGAAAATTCTCTGAATTTCCCTCGAACTGACGAACTGTATAGATTTGTGGATAAGCCCCGTAACAAAATGGACCGGCTCAGTTACGACGTATTTGAAGAACCGGCGTCTGAAAAACTGCTGAACTTCGTATCTGTCTTTTGCTTCGACTTCCTTTGCCAGCAGGTTGAGGTTTTTCCAGTCATCTCCCGGCCGGATTTTTATTGTCCTGTCTGTATCCGGATTGTTACCGATGTAGAAATTAACCGGACCGCTTTCAGGAAACGGGCTTATCCTGCCTGTTGTCTTGAGAGACAGTATCGAGACAGTAACCAGAATCAGGAAAAAACCTGCCAGGATATGTCTTTTCCTGACGGCAATCATATCCTCCGGCATCGATGCCCGTCGCAGGGCGAACACCAGCCAGACACAGGCCGCTACGCAGAATGGAAGGAAAGTTGCGCGGGTAACAACACTGAGCCCGCCGCATATTCCCAGCGCAAAATATAACCGCGGTCCTTTTTTTTGGGCGGCTTTTAAGAGAAGGATGAGCAAGGCCACCGACCAGAAAGACGCCCAGCCGGTTGCTACAAGCTCGCTCTCGAAAAAGATGAGCGGCCCGTACAGCGCCGTGATTACACCGGCCAGGATGCCCGTCCGACGGTCGAAGACCATCTGCCCAAGCTGGTAAACGAGCACGCACACAACAGAGCCCAGCAGAATCTGTGTCAGCTTTGTGAAAATGATAGAAGAGCCGCTGAAAAAGTAAACCACGGAAAGAAAGAAAGGATAGAAGAATGACTGCAGGAAGAAGTCTTTCTGCATTAGCCCGCCCTGAGCGAGCGAATGTGCAAGACGGTCGTATAAACCTGAATCGCTAATTGGTATAAGAAAAGTAAGACTCTTTGAAATCTCGTGGAAATAGACAAGGCGAACCGCCAGTGCCAGGGTGAAGATACCGACACCAAGCCATAATCCTTTGTTGTTTGGTTGATTGCTTTTATCTAATGTTGCTGTCATTGTTAATTCTGCAACAGCTTATAAACTAATTCAAAGTATTATATTACTTGCCATATATTATCCAAATTCCTGAATAAATCAAGCAATTGCGGATTCGCTGAAGTTTTCGGGCCTCTGCCGGGTTATCCGGCAGGGCTTTTGTCTAAGTTGTCAGCAGGCGGCTGCTCTTGCTGCTGTGGCGTGTGGATAGTGGCACCGAGGACGATGGCCATATTCCGAACGAGTCCGCTTGAATCGCGTTCTGCTGTCCAGTTGAGTACCTTATCGAAATTACCGCCTTGATTTTTAGCCAGCAGGTAAAGGGCGATTAAACGAGCCGGCCAGTGGTCATCGTTGAGGTTTTGCGCCACCGCACTTATCAATTCGAAATCCAGCGGCAACGAAAGCATCCCAGACATAGTATGGACTTTGACGACCCAGTCATTGTCAGTGAGGTTGTGTACGAGGGCAGATTTCAACAGTTCCGGCATTCCGTCGGCATATTTAAACTTGTACAGGGGCTCCCGATTGGCCATTGCGTGCTGCTCTGCTAAAAGACCGATGAATAACTGGGCGGTTTTGATTTTTTGGCCCTGTTTGGCCCTTGGCAGTGAATTGATGCGGTTCTGCAGGTATTTAGCTGTAAGTTCAATGCCCGGTCGCTTAATGATGGTTTGGGCCGGTTCAATATAAGCAAGCCGGTTTGTCAGCCTGCCGTCGGGGGTTGTTACAGGGTCGATAAAGAGTGTAAATGCTATATCCAATGATGCCTGCGGATATGAAAAAAGTAATTGTTTGAGTTCGGCTGTTTCAAGATGGACCGGAATAAGGATACTTCGCTGAGGTTCAACAAGCGAGGAAGGTCGAATCTTGAGAGATACGAGATTTGGTATCTGCCTGTTGATGTCGCCGGTAACGTCGGCATCGATTCGGATATTACCCTTGAATAGACCATCATCACCGATTATGAGCGGCTCGGAGGAATTATTTGTGACTGCAACAGAGGCGTCGAATTTACTGCCGTAGGAAAACTTGCTGCCGTGAAGATTTAACCGGGCCGAGATTATTTTTTCGGGACTGACGAATTCGGGAACAACATTTTGTCCAAGATTATTTTTTAAGGCCGTCAGGATAATATCCGGGTCAACCGGCGGGATGTAATCTGACCCCTGTTTTATCAGAATTGCCCTGGCGGTTTCGGCCGCCAGGGTTCCGGGTTCTGATGAGATTGCAGACTTTAAGGTATCAAAGGCCGAACTTTTTTGTTCCTGTGCCAACTGAATCCGGGCCAATGCAATGTCGGAAATTTGATTGTTCTGATAACGTTCGATAATCTGTCCGGCCCATTCCGGCTGCCCGTTTATTACAAGTGCATAAGCCAACAGAGCGGCGGCTGTTGGCCAATTAGGTTCAATTGAATAAGCCTTATTGGCCCAGTCAATGGCTTGTGAGGCATCCGGCAGGACAAAACAATAGAACCAGGCAAGCTCAGAAGCAATTTCAGGTTCGGGTCTTTCAGATGCCGATTGCCAGATAGTTTTTGCTTTTTCCTGAGCATCCTTAAATATCCGTGCTGCCTGGTCTTCATCGCCGATTTTCAGAGCGGCTTTGCCGGCGATGGCTTCGAGAAGTAAATCGAAGGTTCCGCTTTGGCGTATCTGTTCGGCGATTTGTAGGGATTTGTGCTGATTTCGCTGTGTGTTATAGTTACTTCGTACCCAGGGGAGGTAAATGTAAGCGGGCAGGGCTTCGGAAGGATACAGAAAAGTGAACAAATCGGCGCAGTATTTGAAACTGTCCGCAGCGGTTTCGTAAAGCTGCAGTCTCTGGGCATAATCTGCAAAGGCCAAAGCGGCCTCCAGTTCCAGGGGATTTTCGCGCAGTACCAGTCTTAGATATTCGATATATATAGCCGGCTGAATCTGTTCCGGCATAAGCTCAGTGAGTTTCTCAAATGCCAGCTTATTGTGATTATTGCTGTTAAAGGCACTGGCGAAATATAACGCTGCAGTTTCGATGTCGGGTTTTTCAGCGGCCAGCAGGCCAAGCAGGGTGGCCAAATCGGACTCCAGAAAGGCGTTTTTTGGGCCGAAATTTTTTAGCATCTGCTCGAGAAGTTTTTCCCGCTCTTCACGAGAATCCGACTGCTCAAGCAGATACCCCACAGCCAGTCTTACCACCTCAAGGTCGGATGAGCTGTCCACATATTTTACCAGGGCGTTATACACCAGCTCCGAATAATTCTGTTCTGAGGCGGCATCAGGTGCTGCAGTTAAACGCGATGCAAACCTGATTGTACAGGGCAGCAGATAGCCGGCTCTTTTATCCAAATTTATTGCGGCGTTTAAGAAGAGAATCGTCTGCCGGTTATCTGAGGCACTTCGGTCTTCAAAATTGCCCTGTTCATAAGCAATTTCATAAAATATCCGGCCAACAGAGGGTGAAAACAGCACCTCAGAGTCCAAGGACTCCTGTGCCAAGGCCAGGTTCGAGCAGAAGAAAAATGTCAAAAAAATTGAAAGAATCCTGTCTTTGAGCATTAAAGTCTCCATCAATCTGACAAAAGAGCGTCCGTTAATATACTATATTTCGGGTGATTTTGTTTATCGCTTTAGGCATATTGGCAGCTTAAGTTTTGTATTTTCGCCGTTTTATGTGTATTGAGTGTTATTTTGTTCTCTGCTGAGGGTAAAAGGGAACATTTTTAACTGCTTATAGTGACGGAGATTGCGATAGTTGGTTATCAGGCACTCGGCTCATCGCCGCCCTTGCGGCCGAGGAAGAGAGAAAGCATTTCGATATTCAGGAATTTAGCCGCTATCAGATACATTACGGCCGCTGATGGCACAACTACAGCCAACCTTAGAATGTTAAACGGTCTATCATAAGACAGATTACTCATAATCCTCATAATTCCGGCGCCGACTAAAAACATAAGAACAGTGGCGGCAAGCGTTTTCACAAAAGCACCTCCCAGACCGGCTAATATTGACTTGCTAAAGGTTTTGCGAAGGACAAAGACGAGAACAAAGACCTGCAAATATGAACAAATCGCTGTCGAAAGTGCCAGTCCGGCTGTTCCCATAAACCAAATAAGAGTCAGATTAAGAACGATATTTACAAAAACTGCGACCAGAGCGCTTCTGGCCGGCGCCTTTGAGTTCTGCATCGAATAAAAAGCACGGGTAATAATCTGCTGAGCGAAGAAACCTGTCAGTCCGATTGCATAAAACGACAGTGTCCAGGCCACTATTGTTGTGTCATCGGCTGTGAATTCGCCATGCTCGAATACGGCCGATACCAAAGGTTTGGCCACGAGAAACAATCCGGCGGTGGCGGGAATCGCTACGAAAACCGCACCTCGAAGCCCTCGTGAGATGGTACCGCAAAGCGCATCAAAATCCTTTCTTGCCGCATCGGCACTCATAACGGGAAAAATAGCGGTAGCGAGCGATATTCCCAATACCCCGAGCGGAAACTGGTAAAGCCGCTGGGCGTAATAAAGATAAGATGGGGCGCCATAGCTCAATGGGTAGCCTTCTTTGGTCATAAAAGAAAGTGCAATGACGTCATCGGCAAGTGTGTTAATCTGTGTAACGGTAAGGCCGAGTATCATCGGCCCTATCAGGACAAGAATTTTTTTAAAGGCGTTAGAACGAATGGCCCAGGCAGGCCTGATGTAAATACCTCTGGAGCGCAGCGGCAAAAGTTGAATGGCAATCTGCACCAGCCCTGCGATTAAAACTGCGACAGCAACGAAGAAGACCTGCTGTTGAGCCTTGATACTAAAGAACGAGCCGGTAATTAAAATACTGCCGATGATAAAGATGTTCAGGACAATTGGTGACGCCGCGGGCATTGCAAAATGTCTGTGGACGTTAAGTATGCCTGCCAGTATCGCCACGGTGCAAACAAATATCATATACGGCAGCATAATGGAGCACAATGCCAGTCCAAGTTGAGGGCCGGTTCTGGTTTCAAAAAAGGAGTAGTATGTCCAGACGAGCCCTTCACCGATAAGTACCAGCGCAGCTAAAAGTACAAATAAAACAGTTACTACGGTATTGGCCAGTTGTTGTGCCTGCTCAGGGTTATTATGAAGCTCTTCACTGTATACCGGAATGAAAGAGGCCGAAGCGGCTCCTTCTCCAAAGAGTCTCCTGGAGAGGTTGGGAATCTTAAAACCCATAGTCCAGGCGGTCATCAGCCATCCGGCCCCAAAGAAATGTGCGAACGCCATATCGCGCACCATCCCCAGAATTCTGCTTACGACCGTCAGGGAAGCAATTTGTCTGAATCCTTTTATCATATCGTATTGCTTATATCGTATGGGGTATTGCGTTTTTGGTAAAGTGATTTTCCGGCCGTGTCTATTCGAATGCTTTAGGTGCTACCGTAAAGGTGCGGAATCTGCCGATATTGTTTAGCAGTCCGACCGAGACCATACTGACCAGCAGACTCGAGCCGCCGTAACTTACCAGCGGCAAAGTCAAACCCGTAATCGGCATCAGGCCCAGTGTCATACTCACATTAACGATGACCTCAACGGTGAACATTGCTACGATGCCGACCGCAAGCAGTCTGCCGAATGGGTCGGTGTTGTTTTCAGCGATTTCGAGTCCGCAAGCAATTATAATCACGTAAAGTCCCAACAGAGCCGCACAACCGGCAAACCCCCATTGTTGTGCGATGATAGCGAATATGAAGTCGTTATGCCTTGCCGGCAGAAAGTTGTATTTAATGAAAGGTCCCTGCCGGTAGCCGTAACCTTTTATTCGGCCGGAGGCAATCGCATATCTTGCGCGGATAAGGTGGAAACCTTCGTCGCGTCTCCACTGCTTAATGCTGAATTTTTTACCGACAAGGATTCCCCCAAGTGTTGGGTTGGCCTGAGCTTTCTTCTGAAACCAGTCGTTTTGGAGCAGTACAGAACTTATTCTTGTCCTTTGGTATGGTTTCATACCGAACCACAGCAGGGGGCTGAGAAGAAAGGCCAGAAGTATTATTATTAAGAGGTGTCTGACCTTTGCACCGGCTACGAAAAGCATTGTAAATAGAATCGGCATCATCAACATTACAGTGCCCAGGTCCGGCTCAAGCAAAATTAACACCATTGGCACAATTGTAAGAATAAACGGCCCAATCAATGCTTTGAAACTGCGGTAATTGCTGCGGTATCGCAGGTACCATGCCAGGGCGAGGATATATGCGAGTTTGCAGAGTTCCGACGGCTGGATGCTCGGCAAAGACGGATGAATTCTAATCCATCTGTGCGTGCCGTTAATCAATGGTACGAACGGCAGATTAACGAACTTGCCGAGCAGAACGACGGCCAAAAGCAGCAGAACAACGCCGTATATCCAGTAGCTCGCAGCGCCGAGACGGCGGTAGTTAACGAGGTTGACCGCGATGAAAACAGCAGCCCCGATTGCGATGAAAATAATCTGTTTTTGCCAGTTATTGGCCAAATCCTGGAAATCTTTGGTCTGGCTTGTGGTGCCCGGCTCGGCTGGGTGGCCCACAGAATAAATAGTGACTGTCCCAACGACGAGCAGTGATATTGTCGCCGCCATCAAAGTAAGTCTTACAACAATAAGTCGTCCTTTTAGAAAAGTGTACATAATGGCGGAAAAACAATAACATAGAATTGGGCGGATTGCAAAGCCGCACGTAAAATCGCAAAAATTTTTACTCTCCCCTGTTCTCCAACGATACTGCTTTAATGCCCGTTTCTGTGGCAATAATGGCACAATCAGTCCCGGATTGTGCAATAATTTGGTGAAATACGCATATTTTTTTACGTGCAGCCGTGAAAATAGGTAAAAAGACTTGACTTTTAGTTGTTAATTTGATTTAATAGCATCAACAGATTGGGGGTTTATTAATGGAAAAACACGGATATGAGCTTCTTAAACACAGCAACAAGGCAAAAATAGGTTTTTTGCAGGTTATTTGAGGCTTTTTGGGCCATTGAAGGCGAAACCATGATAGCAACAAGGGAAATTTCGTTGAGTAAGGAAAAAGGGGCAATTGGGCGTTCAGGCGGCTTTTATAAGTATTTTCCCTTAATTTGCAGATTTTTTAAAAAATTTCCAAAATTTTTCTTGATTTATTTTGTTTTTTGTGTTATTTTGTATTCAACCTTCACCGGTTAATTAGTGTGTTGCGCATATCTTTAATGCGCACGGTTTCGCCGATTGGCGGGAAAGGAGGAATGGGTATTTGGTATTTATTACCTGGTTGTCCTGTCGGCCGGGGCGTTTCATCCAATTAGCTTACTACTGTTACAGCGAACAAACGTAAAAAAGAAGTTTTTATCAGGCAGGATTAAGGTTTAATTAAGGAGAAACCTTAAGTCAGAAACCAAAAGTGTGCAGAGTGCGTAGCTCTGCAAGAGAAGAAAAGAAAGGAAGGTTACATTATGAAAAAGATTCTATTTGTTTTGGCGGTACTTTTGCTCGCTGCACCTGCGATGGCAAGCGTTACCATTAATGCCGTCCAGTCAGATAGTGAGCCCTGTGATGTTTACATCACGTATGTGAACACTGAGGGCCCTAATGTCAGGGCCTTTGCTCTGGATATCTGGGTGGATGACGGTAACATTCTTGCCATTGAGGATTACAATGTTGGTGAGTGTATAGGTGACGCCAACTGTGGCTATGGCATCTTTATGGGCACGATTGAGATTGACGCCGAAGGTGAAGTTACCAATGACGGCACACCTGTTGCCGAGCTTTCCGACCTGCCGAGTGACACTCTGCCCGGGCTTGACAGCAATGGTGTTACCACCGAGATGGGCGCGCTGTATAAGCTGGGTAAATTCCCGGGTCCGAAACAGACTGGTACCATGTACAAGGTAAGAGTTAGTAAACTTCCCTGTAATCTGTGTATCAGGACTAACGTCAGCCGTGCCGGTATAGTGCTGGAGAACGGCAGCAGTTCGGAAGACGCAGGTCCTCCGTTCACAACCAATCTGCCTTTCTGCGTGGCTCTCGCCGGCGGTCCTGCTTGCGCTACTTGCCCCGGTGACGTTGCCCCTCCTTATGGAACACTCGACTTGGATGACCTTGACGTAATGGTTGGCAGCATATCGATAGGATACGTCTCTACAGGAGGCTCGTATATCATCACACGGGACGACACCAATGTGGGTGACGGTGGTGCATGGGGTGACTACTGGTACGAATGTTTACGTATGGATTTTGCTGATGGTAATGATTGCGACCTTGATGACCTGGATATCATGATTGGTATTCTAAGTCTGGAATTTGCAGTTAATGCAGACTATTCGTGTGCCTGCGGTGACTGGGATAGCGTCTTCTATCCAACCGGATATCCACCCGGATCTCCATAACATATCGATGTTATAGCTTAGATGAGAAGGAATTAATTTTTTGTGTTGTGTTTATAAAGGAGAAGCATGATGAAAAAGTTGTTAGTATTACTGGTTGTATTGGGTATTTCTTCGGCAGCTACAGCAGCCACTTCTATCGTGTTACAGGTTAATCCTGGCGACGCCTTGCCGAGTTATGAGACCAGCACCACGATTACCGTCGAGATAGTAGCAGCTGGTTTTGGCACCTCGACACCGGCGATTCTGACTGTACTTGGTACCGCGGAATTCGATGCCGTTTTGACGAACAATGACGGTACATCTTCCGCACCTGAATTCAACCCGCAAATTTTTGGTGCTACGGGCTCTGATGTAGGTGTAGTAACGAACGCAGGCGGTATTCTGATCGACCGTCCAAGCCCAACGACACAGATTAGAGGCGCAAAAGAGACAGGTGATACTGGTATATCAGATGACTGGGTTTATCGTTTTGAGTACCACATACCTGATCTGGAGGAGTCGGCTACTATCACGATTAGCATTGATAATGCATCGTTTAAGAACGGACTTGGTCAGCCAGTTATTCCCGATACATGGACTAGCACCGTTGATATTCACGTAGTTCCAGAGCCAATGACCATCGCGTTGTTGGGAATTGGCGGGTTGTTCCTGCGTC
>CAYXPG010000003.1:0-18494 GCA_964467205.1 uncultured Pirellulales bacterium
ACATTTATTTATTCGGGTTATTTTTCTATAATCCGTGCTGAGTCATTTTGCCCTTGACTCGTAAGTTCTTTGTTATTAAGTTATTTATGAGAATTACGCATTAGTTTCCCGAGCCGAAGGCCGCAGGTTCGAGTCCTGCCAGGCTGTTTTTCAAGGGCTTTGCCGTTACTGGAAAGTCAATTATCTTATCCGAATCACAAGGAAGGACATTTGGTGAACATTTTAGGAATCTCAGCTTTTTACCATGACAGTGCCGCCTGCCTGGTTCAGGACGGCAAAATTTCTTCCGCCGCCCAGCAAGAACGCTTCACCCGCACCAAACATGATTTTTCTTTTCCAGTAAATGCTGTTAATTATTGCCTGGCCGATGCCGGCTTAAAGAGCGCCGATTTGGATTTTATCGCTTTTTACGACAAACCCTTCATCAAGTTTGAACGAATACTGGAGACATATTTAAGCTATGCGCCTGTCGGGATTCGGTCGTTTATTAAAGCCATACCTTTATGGATAAAACAAAAAATCTGGATTAAAGAATTAATCAGAAATGTTCTTGATTACGATGGAAGGATTATCTTTCCTGAGCATCATCTCTCGCACGCAGCTTCGGCTTTTTTCCCATCACCATTTCAGCAGGCCGCTTTTCTTACGATAGACGGCGTTGGTGAATGGACAACTACAAGCTATGGCACAGGAAAGGACAATAATATTCAGATTCTGAGTGAGCTTAAATTTCCCCATTCTTTGGGTCTGCTCTATTCTGCGTTTACATATCATACGGGATTCAAAGTCAATTCGGGTGAATACAAAATGATGGGATTGGCACCTTACGGCCAACCAAAGTACAGGGACTTGATTCTTTCGGAGTTAATGGATTTGAAAGAAGATGGTTCTTTCAGGATGAATATGAAGTACTTTAATTATTGTGCCGGTTTAACGATGACCAACAGAAGATTCGAAAAGCTGTTTGGCGGCCCCGCTCGAAAACCAATTTCGCGCCTGACCCAGCGCGATATGGACCTCGCACGTTCCATTCAGGAAGTAATCGAAGAAGTTATGCTGCGAATGGCCCGGCATATTTACAAAGAGACCGGAGAAAAAAATCTATGCCTGGCCGGCGGAGTGGCGCTGAATTGTGTCGGCAATGGAAGAATCCTGAGGGAAGGACCTTTTGAAAACATCTGGATACAACCCGCCGCCGGCGATGCCGGCGGAGCATTAGGCGCCGCCCTTTTCGTCTGGTATCAGTATTTAGAGAACAGCAGAATTGCCGATGGCAAAAAGGATTTTCAGCGGGGGTCATATCTTGGCCCCAAATTTGAAAACAGCTATATTTGTGAATATCTAAAAAGCAGCGATATTTCTTTTATCGAATTGAGTGACGAACAAATCCCTGAAAAAATTGCCGACCTGCTCGCCGAGCAAAAAGTAATCGGCTGGTTTCAGGGACGGATGGAGTTCGGCCCCAGAGCATTGGGAAATCGCTCGATTCTTGGAGATGCCCGCTCCAGCCGAATGCAGGAAACCATCAATCTGAAAATAAAATTCAGAGAGGGGTTCCGGCCATTTGCGCCGTCGGTTATTAAAGAAAAGGCTTCGGACTATTTCGAGATAGGTACCGAAAGTCCTTATATGCTTTTGGTGGCTCCGGTGAACAAGAAAATTCGCCGAGAAATGTCGGACGAAGAACAACAGCTTTTCGGCCTTGCTCAATTAAAGGTTGTCCGTTCCAGCATTCCTGCTGTTACTCATATTGACTACTCCGCCAGATTACAGACCGTCAGTGAGGATGATAATCCATTATATTATCGAATGCTCAAAAAGTTTGATGAAAAATACGGTTGTCCCGTGGTCATCAATACATCCTTCAATGTTCGGGGCGAACCTATTGTATGCACCCCCAAGGACGCCTATTTATGCTTTATGCGAACCAATATGGATTACCTGGTAATGGGCAACTTTCTCATAGAAAAGAAAGAGCAAAAACCACTGGACAAAGATATCGAATGGCTCAGGGAATTTGACTGGGATTAGGGCAGATTATGTTCATTGAAGAAGTCAGGAATATCAAGAGCAGCAAAAAACAACTGCGAAACTTCGAAATAATGGCTGGTATCATTTTGGGCCTGCTGGGCGGATTGTTTTACCGGCAACAGAATGGCTGCTATCCGTATTTACTTGTACTCTCTGCGGTATTCCTTTTGTCCGGCTTACTTTTACCGAACTTACTGAGGCCCATATATAAAGTGTGGATGCTTCTGGCCTTACTTTTAGGATGGCTCACAACAAGAGTGATTTTAATTGTTTTGTTCTATGCGGTGGTTACTCCGATTGGGCTTTTGGCAAAATTGTTTAAAAAAGATTTTTTGAATTTGAAATCCGGCCACAATGTTGATAGTTATTGGATATACAGACAAAAGACAAAATTTACAAAAGAGGACTACGAAAAACAGTTTTAAGAAACAGGCTGTCCTGCCAAACAATTTAAATACTGGATGAAGAAGGCGGTTAAGATGAGCAGGCTTTCAATTATTTCAGAATTCTGGGAATTCTTGAAAACTAATAAGAAATGGTGGTTAGTGCCGATAGTAGTATTCCTGATACTATTGGGTGCATTGATTATACTTACTGAAGGCTCCGCCTTAGCTCCCTTTATTTATGCATTGTTTTAGTAACGGACAATATCATCTGCTGTCCGAATGATAAAACGCAGAATTTTTTTGGCAGATTTTTTTAAACGGGTTTTATTTTATTCGCCTTGCCTGCTCGTAGAGCTTCAGATGCTCAAGTGCCTCTTTATCCCGGCCGGTCATTTTCAATGCTTCACTTAGATTATAGTGTACATTAAAGAAATCAGGCTCGATTTTTAGTGCCTGGCGATAGTGGCTGATTGCCTCACCAATTTTGCCTGCTTTTACCAGCGCATTGCCAAGATTGTTATGTGCTTTGGCATAATCGGGATTGATATTTAATGCCAGACGATAATGGCTTATCGCTTCGTCAAGATTGCCCTTTATTTCAAGGACACCACCGAAATTGAGATGAGCCTTGGTATAGTCGGGTTTGACTTTCAGCGCCTGGCGATAGTGCTCTATCGCCTCGTCGAATTTGCCAATCATTGCCAGTGTATTAGCGAGATTGCAATGTGCGTACGGGAATTTGGGTCTGAGTCTAAGCGCCTGACGGTATTGCTTTATTGCCTTGTTATAGCGGCCCTTTGAGTGAAGTGCGATACCAAGACTATTGTAAACAGGGGCTTTTGAGGGGTCGATTTTAAGTGCACGATGATAGTGACTAATTGCCTCGTCAAATTTACCCTGTTTTGCCAGTGCAATACCCAGATTATGGTGAGCATCATGATAGCTGGGCTCAATCTCAAGCGCTTTAAGATAGTGCTTGACAGATTCGTCGATGTTTCCGGTTTCTGCAGTAGCAGTACCGAGAATAAAATGTGCTTCTGCATCGTTTGGAGCCAGCTTCGTTGCTCGCAGCGCCAGCTTCCGTGCCTCTTCAGTCCTGCCCGCCCATTTGAAAACCTGTGCTACATTGCGCAGTGCCTCGCCGTGGGTCTCGGAATCAAGGTGGCTTTTGAGCTCTTCAGTTACCTGTTGCAGTGCAGTTTCATCCCAGGTCTGTGCGGGCTTTACGATGCCCTGTTCACTCATTTGCTCCAGTATCGCCAGCACCAGTTGACGATGACCCTCGATGGTTGGGTGCACGTGGTCAATGAACATTTCTCCACCGGGTACGGAATGTTCCGAAAGCTCTTCAATTAATGCGGCAAAATCAACCAATCCCGCCCCTTGCTCAACGGCAACTTCGACAACGTACCCCCGCATCGCCGACAGGGCACGCAGCGGACAGATGTCTTCATCCAAAGCACGCCAAAACGACGACTTCGCTTCACTATAACGGCCTAACTCCCACAGCACACTCCCACGCAGATAGTGAAGCTGGGCATATTGCTCGTCGATTGCCATTGCTTTTTCAACTGCTGCAAGCACTTCATTTAGCTTTCCGACGGCGACGGTTTCCTTTGCGTACTCGAACACCTCCCGCCAGCGTTTGTCGTCTGTATCATTAAACCCATCTCGATGCTCGCTCTTGAAGGGGACGCAATCCCGCAGGTTCGAGGCAGGTGTAACGAAAATTACTTCAGCACCGGCCGATTTTGCGATGTCAACGCAGCGAGCCAGGTTGAAGCGATAGTGCCGGAGTATCTGTTTTTTTAGTTCGTCGTCACGGTGATAACTTTCAGGGCCAATAGAGTTTTCCAGTATTGTTTCGACCTCGCCGGGCAGAACGACAGACTTGTCTTTCATTTGGCCGAACCGCCCTCTTACAATATCAATTGTTTGCCTGACTGCTGTATTGGTGCGGGTTCGGCTCAGAATCGCTCCTAATTGGCGAATTGCTCCCGGCACCCTGATTATCTGACCGTACGTTCGCTGCTCCAGAAACTCGTTTTGGCCTGAGTAAATAATATACAGGTCAGGCTCATAGCGATTCAGTTCCTCCATCAGCACAGCTACACGGTAGCTGGCATAACTGATACCGCCGGCATTAATTACCTCCCATTTTCGTGATGGGTCGGCCTTCGGCAGTATTACGCGTAACCAGCCGGAAAAGGAAGTTGTATCACCGTAGGGCCGGCCGAATGTTGTTGAGCCGCCCATACAAAAAATACGATACGTATCGGCAGACTTAATTTTGACAAATTGCTGGGCGTTGAAAAATTTCAGCTTGTTCTTTGCTGTTACCATAATTTTGTTGCCGTACGGCCCGGTTGTCTCGGTAAAAAGCGCAATATTAGATGAGAAACCAACGTAGGGGTCCTCCTCATACAAAACAGGCTGTATCCCAAACAGACCCAGCAACAACTCCAGCAATCCAAAAAAAACGCAGAAAACCACGATGCTAAAGAGTATCTTCTTCAAGACAGACAGCTTTATATTTGCGGCCTTTTCCTTTGGCTTTTTTGTTTTCTTGTTTGTTTGTTTCATAGCATAAGAATAATGGGCGTGATTTTGACATCAACTGGAAATTCACATCACTTCGTTTTAGTTTTCGCGGCTGTAGCCCTGTTTTTTGTATTTCTCCAGCAATTCCGTTAGCCGTCGCACAACATCCGGCCGCCCAGCCCATAAGTTATTTTCCTCTGCGATGTCCTCTTGAAGGTTATACAACTGGCCCTTCGGCTCGCCCGGCTTTGGTTCAATATGTTTGGGTTCGCTAAAACCGCCGGAACCTCTTCCAAGAACCAATTTCCACTTTCCCTGGCGTATGGAAAACACCCCCCTGCTGGAATGATGCACAGTTGCTTCACGGATGGGCTTATCAAGTTTTTTACCCAGCAGAGCCGGCAGGATATTATAGCTGTCCTCACCCGCATTATCCGGCAGTTCCTGGCCAACGATAGCTGCAGAGGTCGCCATCAGGTCGCTCAGACAAATGGTCTCATCGCTGCTTGTGCTGGGCTTGATTTTACCCGGCCAGCGTGCGATAAACGGTATGCGATGGCCGCCGTCCCAGATGTCGGCTTTCATACCCCTGAAGTGATAGTTGGCCCGATGACTGTATTCTTTTATAAAGTCTTTTTTCCAGTGAGAACCATTGTCACTGGTAACAATGATGAGTGTATTGTCGGTAAGTTTAAGCTTATCTAAAGTATCAAGCACCTGTCCAACAATCCAATCGACCTGAAAGACAAAATCACCATAGACGCCCGCCCTGCTGCGGCCCTTTACAAAATCAACAGGCACCCAGGGCTGATGCGGCGCCGTTAGCGGAAAATACAAAAAGAAAGGATTCTCAGGGCTTTGTTTTGTGTGTTCTTCGATGAACTGAACCGCCCTTTTTGTAATAGTCGGCAGAACTTCGATGTGCTTAAAACCGGGGGCGATTGGGCCGGGCCTGTAAAAAGCCGGCCAGGGAGACTTTTCTATCTCATTACTCGGTATATCCACAGCATGGTCGTTCTCAACATACAGATAAGGAATCATATCCAAAGAGGCGCCAATACCAAAGAAATAGTCAAAGCCAAGCTCATTCGGACCACCTCCAAAAGGTTTGGCAAAATCGATGTTTTGAGCTTCTGTTTGTTCTTTTTTGCTGGTGGGTTTTTTACCGTCCGTGGTGACCCAATCCAGGCCGAGATGCCACTTGCCGATGCAAGCGGTTCGGTAGCCGTATTCCTTTAAAAGAGAGGCAACGGTCAAACGCTGCGGCTCAATCAAGGCAGGTGAATATCCCCAGAGTACGCCCTTTTTCAAATGTGTTCGCCAACAATACCGGCCGGTCAGAATACCGTAGCGGGTCGGTGTACAAACCGCAGATGGCGAATGAGCATCGGTAAAATGTATTCCCTCTGCTGCGATGCGGTCCATATTGGCCGTGGGGATTTTTGAGGCCTTATTCAAACACGTCAAATCGCCGTAGCCCATATCATCTGCCAGTATGTAGATTATGTTAGGCAATTTACTTCTCGAAGTCGCCCTGCCGGAAAAACCTGTACATCCCGGAAAAGCAAATGCTGCTGCACCAAGGCCAGCCGTCTTTAAAAAATCACGCCGATTAAAGTTTTCATTCATTATTAGTCTCCTGCTGCTATATTCTTTTTTGATGGAACATTTCCTGAACTTGTTGAGGGAAATCCGTTTTGACGAATACGCCGACCAACCTCTCTGAGGCTTTTTACATCTTCGGGATGTATTGAGCCATCCGGCAGGGGCCCGGTATTCAACAGCAGATTGGCATTCTGGTTCGCCGCCTTTGCCAGCATCTCCATTACCTTATCGGGACTTTTATGTTTGCCGTCATTGGCCTTTACATATCCCCAGCCCCTATGCTGCAGGGTATCGCATATTTCAAGGACTTTGCCCGTATCTGTCAAACCCCGCACTCGGCGCTCCGGCGCAAAGAAATCCTCCGTACCCAGCATTCCCTGTTTGTAAGAAACCAGCACCTGCGGCTGCAGGCTATGAATCATATCGTAAAGCTGCTGGCATTGGAATTTCGACCTGTCTCTCGAAGCGAGCACCGAATATCCATCCAGCCATATACCTGCGATTGGGCCGTAGTTGGTTAATAACTCTGTAATCTGGGCACTCATAAAATCGATATACTTTTGCAAATCGTGCTCTTTGCCGTAGGCATATGATGGCTCAGGCGGGTCATATTTAGGACGTGCATTGCCGCCCCATTCATCGTTGTTTGGAGCGTGCGGATGTTTCCAGTCCCTGCCGTGCGAATAATAGCAGAAAAATCCCAGACCCCTTTTGGCACAGGCCCGGGCCAATTCACCCACCAAATCGCGCTTTGCCGGGGAATTGACACTATTAAAATCGCTTTGCTTCGTGTCGAAAAGACAAAAACTGTCGTGGTGCCTCGTTGTAATATTGACATATTTCATCTGCGCTTCCAGGGCAAGGTCGCAAATAAAATCAGCGTCAAAATTCTCCGCTGTGAAGGTATCTTTCAGTTTGGCATATTCGTCAACCCGAATTTTCTCTCTGAACTGCACCCATTCGTGACGACCAAGCTGAGAGTATAGGCCATAGTGCAGGAACAGACCGAATCTGGCATCTCTAAGCCATTCGATTGCGGCCTGGCGAGGATTCACGCTGTAGATTTCTTCATAGCCCTTCAGATACGAAGGCACTTTTATTTTTTCACCGGCGAACTCTCCGTTGCGAGCACAACTCAAATTTGATACCAGCAAAGCCGCTGCTCCCGCCCCGGTGATTGCTAATCCGCAGGATGCCTTACGGCAAAAGTCTCTTCGGCTTATGACCTCATTAAATATTTTCATTAAAAAATCTTTCTTCACTTATACCTGATTTTTATTTCTTGCTCGGCTTCCACGAGGAAATCTCAGCCACCCCCCAGTCGTCGGCCTGAAGCTTGACTTTATCACCGGTCTTCTTAAACCAGTCCTCCATCAAAGCAGTCAATTCCTTTATACGTCCGGCCTGGGTTGGGTCGTCGGCAAGATTGGTCATCTCCCATGGGTCGTTTTTCATATCGAAAAGCTGTGTCGTCTTTTTGCCTTTGACATTGTAGTAGATGAGTTTCCAGCGGTCCGTGCGAACACCACGTTGAAAACTCTTGTAGGCAAAGAATACCGAATCGCGCACCTTTTTTTTCTTTCCCTGTATAAGCCGGGCCAGACTCTCGCCTTCGACCGAATCGGGTATAGGCTGACCGGTCAAATCACATAGAGTCGGAAAGATGTCATTTAGATAACAAAGGGCGTCGCATTTTTTATTTTTACCGATACCGGGGCCGGTAAAGATAAGGGGCACACGAACGCTGTGGTCGTACAGATTCTGTTTGCCCATCAGCCCATGCTGGCCCACCGCCAGTCCGTTGTCACCGGCAAAGACAATGATTGTATTCTTATCACGTCCGGTTTCTTTCAGCACCGTCAATACACGCCCAATTTGCGCGTCGAGGTGCGTTATCATTGCGTAATACGCAATGATATGTTCTCGTACCACGCCGGGTGTGCGCGGCCATGGCGCCAGCCTTTCGTCCCGGAGTTTCAAATCTCCATTATCAAAGGGATGTTCCGCCATAAAATTCTTCGGCAGTTGAATCTTCTCAGCAGCGTACATATCCACAAATTCCCTTGGTGCCATCCTTGGGTCGTGCGGAGCCGTATAAGAAATATACATAAAGAACGGCTGAGCACCCTTGTGTTGCGCCAGAAACTTGACTGCGGCATCGCTGTAAAGGTTACTCGAAAACTGCTTCGCTTTGTATTGTTTACTTGTGGGGTATTCGCCCGTCGGGTCGAAATCGTAAACCTTCGGCGTAAGATGACCGCCGCCCTTCATCCCGTGCATACCGCCGAAAAAGATACTGCCCCCGGTTGTAAATGACCTCGCAAACGAGTCTCTGCCGTTGTGCCACTTGCCGGTGCCAAAGGTTACATAACCGGATTTTTGCAAAACCTCGCCCAGCATCGAATGCTCCAGAGGAATTTTACGCCCCTTGTTTTCGAGATGGAACAGCCATTTGCCGGTCATCAGCATTGCACGGCTGGGCATACATACCGCACCACTCATCGAACCGGCTATATATGCATTGGTAAAGCTCGTGCCATTAAGCACAAGCTCATCCATATTCGGAGTAATAATTTCCTTGTTGCCCAAAGCAGCGATAGTATCAAACCGCTGGTCGTCGGTAAATATAAACAGGATATTCGGCTTATTCGGTGCCGGCCGATTTTTCGCAAATAGACCAACACTGTTCGTGCATCCGGCCAAAGCCAGCGCCGTAAGGCATCCTGCGGACTTCATAAAATCACGTCGTGTATAATTGTTTTCCATTTTTTGCTTCTCCAATTTTTATTTGTAGTCTTTGCCGTCCAGGCTAAGCTTACACGAAGCTTGCCATTTGTTTAGCGTTTTCTTCATCCGTTTTACGATTTCGGGTTTTTCATCAGCGATATTTTTCTTTTCATACGGGTCTTCAATAAGGTCGAAGAGCATATACGTTCCGCCTTTATCTATACTGATGAGCTTGTAACGGTTATCGGTAAGCGATATCTGTTTGCCGGATTCAAAGCCTATCGGCTGCGGCCTTTCGGTCATCTTGCCTTCGATAAGTCCCAATAAACTCACCCCATCTATCGGCTTGGGCTGGCCTTGCATCGTAAAGCCGAGAACATCCAGAATCGTGGGAAAATAGTCCGAGGTACAGCAGGGCATCTTTACCACACGCGGCTTTACTATCTTCGCAGGCCATATCAACATACCCGGTACTCTCACGCCGCCTTCGAAGAGGCTGCGTTTACGTCCTCTAAAGCCGCCGGTTGAGCCTTGATGGCGTTTACGCTTGCCCTTCGTACCTTCCGGTCCGTTGTCGCTGGAAAACCAGAGCATAGTATTTTCCGCAATTGCCAGTTTATCCAACTCGCCTCTGAGCCTGCCTACCTGTTCGTCCATAGCTGTTATGCAGCCGAAGTAGTGTTGTTCGTTTTCTGTTCTGTCAGCGTACATTTTTCGATACTCAGGCCCGGCTACCACGCGCGCATGCGGCGTATGAAACCAGACAACCGCCAGGAACGGGGTGTTTTGTTTCGCAGCTTTTCGGATGAACGGAATGACTCTGTCCATAATGACCCGACTGTCATCGCCTTTCAGGTTTTGCGTTGAATATTTATCTTCGCCGATCCAGTATCTGGTCTCACGGGATTGATTCTCCATAGGGTTCCAGGTGGGTATTGCCTGCTCGGTTGAAAAGCATTCGTCGAAACCGTTTTCCCAGGGCGGCGAATAATGTTCGTTTTTCCTGCCGCCTCGACGGCCGTCTTTGAGCTTTGTCGTAAGTGTTCCCAGGTGCCATTTGCCGAAGTGCCCCGTCGTATAACCCTGTGTTTTAAGTGCTTCGGCCAATGTAATTTCCTCTTTTGGCATATGGCCCACATTAGCAGAGAATATTCCATACCGATAGGGATGCCTGCCCGTAAGGCAGCTTCCCCGCGTAGGCGAGCATACCGGAGCTGCAGAGTACCAGCGGTCGAACCGGATGCCTTCTTTGCTCATCCTGTCGAGATTAGGGGTTTTGATGACCGGACGACCGTTATAGCCGGTGTCACCCCAGCCCTGGTCGTCGGTCATACAGAGGATAATATTAGGTTTGTTGTCTTGCGGTGTTATTTTTATATTCGCAGTTTTATTCGAAAACAATGTTTTTGCGCCATAAGCACTGCCGGAAATGGCTAATGTTGCTGCGCCAAAACTAATATTTTTTAGAAATTCGCGACGTTTCATAAAATATCCTTTTCTATAAATCGACCTGGATAGTTTTCTTTTTATCAGCGGGCAAAGACTCAACACCTTTTATTGTTTTCATTTTTTCAGTGCCTTGCCGGCCAACCTTTATTGTATAATTGCCGCTCCTGAAGACCTTTGGCCTGAAGGACGTTCCTCTTATGCGAAGAGTGTAGACAATTTCGTCGTTTGTTTCATCTATAATCTGGACTACCGGATTTTCCATGCCTTTGACTTCGATAGTTGGGAGATATGCAAGGGGTTTTTTGCCGTAATTGTCCTGCATGTCGATGGTCATGGGCCATCCGGGGAATTGGCCTTTGGTTTTGGATTTGCTCAGGTCGGCGAGGATGGGCCAGCATTCGATAGTGACCTTGCCGGTTTTTTTGTTGAATCTTACCAATCCATAGCCGGAAGCTTTGTCTTGTAATAATTTTATATCGCCGGGTGTTGTCTTGTTGGAGCTGATGAGTTCGGTCGGGTTGGCGACGGCCCAGACGGTAATCAGGTTACCGAAACCGTCTTTATATCCGCCGGTATAATCCGGCATGCCTTGCTGATAATTTTTGCCTTGTTTTTCAGGCAGCCATGCCCGCGGATAGCCTGCTGCGATACTTGGCACGCACATCGAAAAGCCCGCATCGCACCAATCGTCGATTCCATGATGAAATATCGATGCCAGGTGCTGATCGCCGCTGAGCATAAAACCGAATCCTTTGCGGATGGCCTGTAATGCTTTTTTTCGGCCGGTTTGTGGCCAGCCGTTGGAGTCGTAATCAGCTACCAAAAACGTTTTTTCGCCGCCGTGATAGTTTGCCATGTTGGCAAAAACAGTTTGCGATAAAACGACCTTCATATCAACGCTTCGCCAGTCGCCGGCCCATGCATTGAGGAATTTTAATTGCCGACCGCCGAGCAAAACCGCGCCAGGTACGTCAGCGGTTTTTGGGTCGAAGCTCGGGTCCTTGACCCAGTCTGCTCTTGTGCCGGTGGGCGGGACGAGGCCTTTGGGTGTGGACTTGAATTTGCGGTCTTCGATAATCGCAAAAGAAATTCTGCCATAGTTCATATTGGTGTAATAGACGCTTATGCCTTGTTGGATGGGCGACGGGTTGTAGGGGTCGGGCAGGTGGCTTGATTGGGTTCGCTGAACCATGTTGACCCATTCAGGGGGCATTGTGTAGCCGCCATCGATGAAATGTTTTGCTTTGCGTCCGCCTGCTCCGAAGACATTGGGGTGGTAAACGTCATGGTCGTCGGGAATGGTAACGGTGGGCCTGTCGCGCATCAAGTCGCCAAACGACCAGCCGAGGAGATACCATTTCCTGAGATAGTCGAGGCAGGCCTTGTCTAAAGGTCTTCTTTGTGTGCCGTATCTGGCAACGCCTTCATATATCTGGTCGCCGGAAAAAAAGAGCACATCAGGGTCGTGAATGCCGACGTTTTTGACAATGTTAATATTCGGAAAGCCATAATCTTTATTGCCTGTAAAGCCGGCAACTGTGATGGTATCTTTATTTACCGGCTCTTTCCTGATTGTGCCGGTGTAATAGTGTTCCTTTACCTTGCCGTCAGATTGCTTCAATGAGTAAACAAGCCGATAGGGCTGAGCGGTTGAACTGTTCCAGTTTGTTATTCTGAAGGTTGCGGTTCTGGCGAGCTTATCAATTTTTTCTTCGGCGATAGTTTTCCATTTGCCGGCTTTTTTAATCTGCAAATTGACGGTTTGACTATCCTTTTGGCCTATCGGCGGCATCTGCGCGGTCATTTTCATTATACTATTGCTGAGCGTATATTGGGCAAAAAGGATGGGGCCAAAGGCCTGTTTTTCATTAACGCTGACTTTGGGGCCGGAGACTGTCCAGTTGGAAAACCAAAAACGAGAGCGCCCGGCAGAATTACAGACTATCGCGACATTGCCGATAAGCTGTTCGTTTGAAATGTCGTTTCTTTCGAGGTGCGAGAGTTTTTTGCCTGTTTTGCCGTCATGTGCTGAAAGGATTAGCTTGTAAAATTTTCCAGCTGGCTCTGCTGTCAGGCGAAGTGCGATATCACTGAGAGCCTGTTTGATATTGTCTTCAGCTGTTTCTTGGCCGATGAACAATTTACCATTGCCGCGAACGCCTGCGTTTAGTCCCTTGCCCCAGATGGCATTGTGCCGGTATTCGTTTATAAGTCCCTTTGAACCGACAGAGAAACCAGCCCAGCTGTTTGGGTCTTTGTTACCAAGTTGGCCAAGGCGAACCGTCATTGTGAACTTTTTCTTTTGGCTTGTCAGCTGGCAGGTCAAAAGGTCCACTTTGCGATTTTTCGCGGCTTTGACGCATTCGGCTTTTCCGTCTGAAATACACCAATCCTGCAATGGTCCAGCCCAGTATTCTTTGCCCAGCCAGATACGGTCCGGCATCTTATCCCAGCTGCTTTGGAATTCATCGGCTTGCGTAGTGGTTTGCCAAATTCCCAAAACGCAAATAGCGAGCAGGCAAAGTTGTGTTTTTCTCATGTTTTGGTTTCCTTTCGTTAATTATTTTTCATTGGCGGGGCGAATCCACATGGAATGGCCGCCGCCCGGAGCAAGCTTAGCCTTTACAATATCACCTGAGTCAACTGTAATCTTCTTTACCGTGTACGCTTCACGATTTTCTACATAGTGTGCATCGGCGTCGGCGTAAATAGTAGCAGTGTACTCGCCCGGCGGCAAGAATTTTAATGGAATATCAATTGTTCGCCTCTTTTCGTCGGTCAAGCTGCCGACAAACCATTCTTTGTCCTTTCTGCGGGCAATGGTAATATACTCACCTATCTCTCCGTTCAGCACTCTTGTCTGGTCCCACGTCATTGGCAGTTGTTTTATAAAATCGAACAGGTCACTTTTCTTTTGATAGGCCTCGCCATGGTCGGGCAAACACAAAAGACCGGTAAAGATAACCACACATCGTGCCGCCTGAGCGACCACAGTCGATTTGATGTCGCCCCAGACTTTGTCGCGCTCTTTAGCGGTATCAAGGTCAAACATACCCGGTGTATGGTCGAGAGGACCGGCCACCATATTTACGAACGGCAGCTTAACAAAGTATTCCGGCGCCAACAAACGATGACCGTCCGTCAGTGAGTGACAATACTCACGTGTCATAAAATTTGGGTAAGTCCTGCGAAAACCGCTCGGCTTGATTGCCTCGTGACAATCATACATAAGATGGTACTCAGCCGCCTTTTTCAAAACCTTATGACAGAAATTGACACCTTTTGCAGACATATCCGAAAGATACCCCTGTTTAATACCGGAGATTCCCCATTTGCGGTACGTTGAGAAAATTTTATCCAGGTCATAATTTCGCAGCGCAACACTGTTGACATAAAGCCAGCATCCAACACCATTTCTGTTCGCATATTTTACAAGGTATTGTATATCAATATCGTCAATACTTGTAGTTGGGTTTGAATCAGGGTCGCGTTGGGGGCCGTACCAGCCGGAGTCAATCATTACATAATCGATGCCGGCCCCCGCCGCAAAATCTATAAGTCTTTTTATGCCGGCCGTATCGAGCCCATACGTAAAACCATTTACTTTTGCACCACGAACGCGCCAGTCCCACATAGTCTTGCCCGGTTTAATCCACGATGTGTCCTTCAGCACACATGGCTCATTGAGGTTGATAATAAGATTGGACTCTATAAGTTCGCCCGGCCTTTCAGCTAACAAAATGCAGCGCCAAGGCGAGCTATGGGGCGTAGTAGCTTTTACCTCAGAAGTAAGTCGGCTCTTTAATGCACAAGCTTTGCCTTTGACCCTGGCAAGATTCATAGTAGCGTAATTGTCTAAAGCCGCCTCTGTAATACAAAGGTAACAATGAGCACCTACCTTGATTGTCATAGGGGTCCCGATGAGAGGTCTTTTTGCGGTTTGCTTATTTGTCGTTTTGGTTGTTGTTCGCTCCGTCGGCACCTGACTCAAAGAAACAGGCCCTGCTATACTTATACCCCATTTTGAATTGGGAAACCAGCCCGTTACATCACCTGAAAAGCAAAATTCTGTATTCTCAGAGGCAATAATATATTCATCAGGATTATGTTGTTTTCCAAAGACATAACGAAAGCCCACACCATCATTAAAGCAGCGAAACTCCAGGTCCAGTTGACGTTTTATTTCTCCTTGTTCGGCCAGTCGAACTACCATCTGATTATAATGGTTCCGCACTTCGCTGCTTTTTCCCCAGACAGGCCGCCAAACTGAGTTATGACTATCGAACGTTTTTTCAACAACCTTAAATTTCTGCAAAAGAGGCTTATCGTTGAAGGTAATTCCAAGCTGTGAGTCTTCTATGATAATTCTGTCGTTGAAAGACAAATTGTAGTATGGCTGGCCGTCTTTCAGCAACATTGCTATCCTGACCTTACCGTCAGGAGATTTGAGCTGGTAAATTTTCTCTTTAGCCGTACACCCGACGGACGCTGCCGAGATGATTACAAGAGCAACGGCAATATTAAAATGTCGTTTCACCTTGCCATTTCCCGCTTGCATATATTAATTTTTCTAAGCCACGCCCTCCGTTCCACTTCAGCGCAAACCTGCTCCTGCCATACACGTAATTCCTCCTTCAGCTCATTTACTTTCGAGACTTCAAGAGCCGCAAGATTATTCTTTTCTCCAATATCTAAATCAAGATTGAAAAGGTAATATTTTCCTTTTTCGACCAGAAGCTTCCAGGGTCCTTTGCGAACGGCCTTGTCTTGTTTAAATTGCCAGAACAGTGTGCGCTCAGCAAGTTTTTTGCCGTGTAAAAACGTCCCTAATAAATCAACTCCGTCCAATTTTAATTCGCAAGGCATAGTCGCCCCACTGATTGAGACCAAAGTCGCCAAAATATCCATCGTTAAAGCCGTTTCACCGGTTACGCTCCCAGCCTTGATTTTCCCAGGCCAGTATGCGATGCCTGGCACGCGATGGCCGCCCTCCCATAAACTACCCTTGTAACCGGCCAATGGGCTGTTAGAGCCTTTCCTGTTGGCGCCGTTGTCGCTGCAGAAAAAGATAAAAGTTCTTCGTTCCAATCCAAGCTGCCGGCATGCGCTTACAATCTCACCTACCCCTTCATCCATCGCTTCGACCATTTGCTTATAGGCCGCTCGCTTGTCCTTCCTGCTGCCTTGCACAGGAAACTTGCCACGGCTGCTCCGGTCAGCTTTATCTGCCCTGCCTTGATACGGATAATGCGGCGCCTCGTGAGCTAAATACAAACAAAAAGGCCTGTCCTTATGCCGCCTGATAAAGCGAACACCATATTCGGTGATAAGGTCGGTCGAGTACCCTTTTTCCGCAATCAACTTCTCGTTTTGCCACCAGTCCTCATAACCACATTGGTCAATATGAGAATGATAATCTATATTGCCGCTTACATAACCGCAAAATATGTCAAATCCCTGCTTAGTCGGATTAAATTTAATATCGTAACCCAGGTGCCACTTTCCAAACAGGGCTGTACTGTATCCGGCTCTTTTGAGGACTTCGGCAAAAGTGGTTTCTTCCAGGGCCATCCCCGTATGGCGGTGACTCTTGGCGGTAATGACACCTTCAATGCCACAGCGCTGCTGGTATCGTCCGGTCAGCAGTGCCGCCCGCGTCGGACTGCATACCGCACCGTTGGAGTGAAAATCTGTAAATCGCATCCCGCCATCAGCCAGAGCGTCGATGTTTGGCGTCTCAATTTCCCTGTTGCCATAGCAACCCAGGTCACCGTACCCAAGGTCGTCAGCCATTACGAGAATGATATTCGGCTTTTCCGTCGAGGCGCTATCTGAAATTGCTTTGAGAGTATCCATACATCCCGGCAGTGCCGCACAAAGTGCACCCAGCCCCGCTGTCTTAAAAAAATCACGCCGACTGTAATTATACAATTTTATGTTTGGCTTTTCTCTCAATTCACGAGTCAGTTACATAGAGCCACGAACCACGAATTTAGCGTTTGAGCTTCATCTGCTTGTAAACATTTTCGCCGCCACTAATCAAATGCACCAGCGGTTGTGGCCTGTCAACGCCTTCGATAAATTTAGGTCTTGCAGCCCACGGCGCAACGCTCAATATGCCGGTCAAATCCATCCAGTACTGAAGACGCGCAACAGGCAGGTTCCACGTCATATGGAAATGGTTGGCCGGCGGATACTGCTTATATTCAGTCATACTCGCATATTTCGGCACGACAAACGTATGCGGCCAGTATGGGGTAGTCAGGTTTCGCATTGCCAGGCTGAGTTTTTCCGGCACCTCGGTCGTAGCAGCTTCGTCCCAAATCATACTAAACAGGCCGCTTGTACTGCAGTAAGCTAATCGAGCGGCAATTCCTTCGATACCAGCCGGCGTCATAAACGTAACACAATTTCCACCACCATAAAAAGAAAAGGCTTCGGCAATGGGCATATTCACGGCATCCATAATCTTCTTGGTCGAAGAACCTGGTTTAGCCGCCCAGTCAAACGCAGCGCTGCCGGAGTTATTACCATCCACCAGCCCCTTCGTATAGTAGTCTGCTTTTTTACCAAGGTTCTTGACTCCGATTTTTTTGGCTAATTCTTTGATTTCCCAGGCCTCCCAGACCTTTCTAAAGTCCATAAACAGAGGCGGATTGCCGCCGCTAAGATATGTCATAAACACCATTGTCAAGAGGCCCTGCACGTCGGCCTCGGTTGCGAATGGAATCGGAGCTTTCCTGCCGTTGTGGTCGAATGTGCTGTTGAATAAAGATTCCATACCGTCAGCTACCGGCAGCGGAATGCCTCTAAGGTCACTGCCCCATTCCAGCTGACTCATAAAACCGCCGCCGACCGCACCTAATTCAGCCATCAGGTCACGGACTATCAGGTACATCGCCAGGCTCTGTGTAAACCGTTTTTCATCCGCTTCATCCCGAAGCTCTATACGCCTGCCGAGATATTTGCTGAACCAGCCGCGAATGCCCTTAAGTTCTTTCGGGTTGTAAGCTTCTTTGCTGAGCATATCGGACAAAAGCTTCATATCCAAACGGGTAATTTCAAGGCCGAAAGTATTTCTCGTCGGCAGGATATGGGCAAGGGCCGTCTCCATACCCATTGAATCGTGCCCTAAGACCATAACTCTGCGCCCGCGCAATCCCACAGCGGCAACAGCAGCATAGCACCAGTTTATAAGATTGGTCGCCGTATTCTCGGTCATTTCGGGATTCATCCCTGTATCGGGCCACGTACCAACATTGAGCGAGACAAGTTTGCCGTACTGGCTGATGGCACCGCTGAGGGCATGCGCATAGACAACGCCGGGCTTTGGCCCGCTGTTGCCGCACGTAATGTTAATCGGTGTATCGGCACCAAACTGCCCAAGTACCGATATAGCCGTAAGCTGAGGGAATGCCCACGTATCAGGCACCAATACTAAAATATCAACACCGGCTTTGCGGAACTGCTGCGCAACAATATCCGCCTGCGCCTCACCATCTACCAATACTTCAGAATAAACCACACCAACCGGCGTCTTATCTGGCATAACTACTGCACCGCTGATAACATTGGCAGCCATCTTCACAATATTCTGGCAGCGAATACGGCTTTCCTTGTCAATTCGTGGGTCACTTGTGGCAAAAACGCCGATGACCGGAACCTTTGGCGATGCCTTTCTTATGTTCGGCAAACGCATTGCTTGGGCTTTCTTAGCCATTTCAATTTCTCCTTTCTTTTGCTCTACTTTCTACT
>CAYXPG010000003.1:18594-22537 GCA_964467205.1 uncultured Pirellulales bacterium
TACTTTCTACTGTTTACTTTCTACTGCTCTATTTTTCGGGCCTTGCCCGAAAAATCATTGTATCTTCCAGTAATTTTTTGACATAATCCAAAAATCGGGCGGCGTATGCACCGTTGGCGACTTTGTGGTCCACCGAAAGCGTTATATTCATCAATTTACGTGTTATTATTTCACCATCGCTCGGCACACAGCTATCACTTATCCGCCCAATACCCAAAATACTGCACTGACCCGGCACCACTATTGGAATAAATGACTCTATCCCGAACGCACCAAGGTTGCTGATGGTAATGCAGCCGCCTTCCAAATCGGTAAGCAATAACTTGTTATTTTCAACCTTTTCAATCAGTGTATTAGTATCACGTGCAATTGCTTTTATCTCTTTTTTGTTGGCGTCCTTAACCACAGGCACAATCAGCCCTTCCGGCACAGACATCGCCAGTCCGACGTTAATAGCTTCTGCCAGTTCGATGGCATCACCAACCAACTGGCCGGTCATAATAGGAAATTTCTCCAGCCCCAGCGCAACTGCCCGGATAATAAAGTCATTGTAGGCGACCTTCACATCACTGGTTTCGTTCAATTTTGTCCGCATCGCAACCATCTCAGTTACATCCACCTTCGTAGTCAGATAAAAACAGGGTATCTCACGTTTCGACTTTAGCATTCTCTCAGCGGTTAATCTTTGGATTTTATTCAGCGGTATGGTCGCTCCAAGCCTGGCTCCGGCACCAAATTCTTTCTCGCCAGTTGTTTTGCTCTGTGTTGCATTTTTAATGTCCTGCTCGGTAATTTTGCCTCCAGGTCCTGTGCCGGAAATAGTTGTCAGTTCCACTCCAAGTTCGCCGGCTAATTTTTTCGCCCGCGGCGAGGCTTTTACTCTACTCGCTGTTTCTTTCGGCCGGGCTTGTGGTTCGGCTGCAGGTTCAGCAACTGCCGATACAGGTGCAGCTTCAGTAACCGGTTTTCCCCCTTTTATCGAATCAACAAAACTCTGCAGAACTTCTTCATCCTTCTCACCAAGCACCAGAAGAACGTCGCCAACTAAAAGTGTCGCCCCTTCCTGGGCAGTAATATGTTTTACGAAACCTCCAATGGGCGATTCCACCTCGAGCGTGGCTTTGTCCGTCTCAATTTCAAAAATACAGTCGCCTTTTTTAACCTCATCACCAACCTTGACCATACAGCCAATAATTGTACCTTCTTCCATAGTTTGACCAAGCTGTGGTAGTCTTATTTCTTTTGGCATTATAAAAACCTTTCACGAATCACGAGCCACGAACCATGAGCACGGCTTCGACTATTGTATCAACACTTGGAATACTTGCCAACTCCAAAGGTTCGCTCATCGGCGGCGGCACATCTTTTGCAGCAAGATTGACCGGTGCTGCATCGAGATAATCAAAACCGCAGGTGCCGTCGCCAAACTGATATTCCATCAGCCGCCCTGTTATCTCTCTGCCTGCACCGCACGTACAAAAACCCTCACTGACCGTAACGAGTCTTCCGGTTTTCCTGACCGATTCAGCTACCGTATCTACATCCATCGGTTTTAATGTCCGCAGGTCGATGACCTCCGCATCGATTCTGTATTTGTCGGCTAAAATTTTTGCCGCATCCAGCGCCCACATCGCCATTCTGCTGTAGCTGACGATAGTTACATCGCTTCCGGTTTTCTTGATGTCCGCTACACCGAGCGGGATAATGTAATCTGTCTTTGGGACCGCACCGAGCTGACCGTATATTGCTTTATGCTCGATGAAGACCACCGGATTATCGCTTCGGATAGCGGCCTTAAGCAGTCCTTTCGCATCGTAAGGAGTCGATGGCATCACTACATAAAGTCCCGGTGCGTGCATAAGCCAGGCCTCGAGCGATTCGCTGTGATGGGCGGCGATGCACCTGCCAACTCCGCCTTCGGTTCGCAGCACCATCGGCACTTTCGCCTTGCCGCCGAACATATATCGGTTGTAAGCGCCGACGTGAACAAGCTGGTCCATTGCAATTGTAACAAAATCAACATACATAATCTCTGCAATCGGACGCATACCCCGCAGTGCAGCACCCACTGCCGCCCCCGCGATAGCTGCTTCGGATATTGCCGTATCAATAACCCTGTCGGTACCGTGTTTTTGTGACAGCCCTGCGGTCGCATGATACGCTCCACCATACAATCCAACGTCTTCACCAATAATAATGACATTTTTGTCCCGTGCCAGCTCTTCGTCCTGGGCGGCGATAACGGCCTGGCCGATTGTCATAATGTCCATATCAAACTGCGATTTGATTTGTCCTTTAGACTCCTCGGTTTTTTCTTTCTTGGTCCTTGCGCTCGATGAAGCCAAAGCCGCATTAAAGGCGCAGGTTACCTCCATCACCTTTGTTCTGGTCGATTTTTCAGCTTCAATCGCATCATCCGGATATGTCTCCTCCACATAGACGTCCCTGGCTACATCAGCCGGCTTCGGCCAGGCACTGTCCTGACCGAACCTGGTGGCTGTCTCGATAGTATCAAAGGCCTTCTCTTTTATCGCGTCCAGTTGCTGCTCTGTGGCCAATTGCTCGGCAAGCAGCTTCTTTCTCAAAACCTCAATCGGGTCTCTTTCGTGCCAGGCCTTTTCCTCAGATTTACTGCGGTATGCTCGCGGGTCACTTCTGCTGTGGCCGTACCAGCGGTATGTTTTGGCCTCCATCAAAATCATATCCATATCTTTTCTTGCCTTTTCAACGGCCTGGCGCACAGCAAGGAACGTAGCCACCACATCCTGGCCGTCAAAAATAACAGCCGGTACGTTGTAAGCCGCCGCCCTTTGGGCGGCATCTTCGATGTTACTGGCCCTTAAGGTCCCTTCAACTTCACTGCCTGAGAACGGAACGCTCATCCCGTAGAGGTTATTTTCGATTATCGCCACCAAAGGCACTTTCAAAACTGACGCTATATTCATTGATTCATGGAAGCTGCCGCAATTTGTCGAGCCGTCCCCAAAGAACGACAAGACGACCCTGCCGGTTTTTTTATACTTTTCAGCCAAAGCCGCTCCAACTGCAGGCGCCTGATTGCCGCCGACAATGCCGGTGGAGCCGAGATTGTTTTGGTTCTGGACTTCTGCGATATGCATTGAGCCGCCACGACCCTTGCAGTAGCCGGTTTCTTTGCCCATTAGTTCTGCCATCATTTTATTCCAGTGTCCCTGGCGGTCTTCTTCGCTTTGGGCGTATTTATTACCAATGGCTCCACAGTGGCCATGCCCGCGGTGTGTTGAGGCGATTACATCGCCCCTTTCAATTGCTGCAATGGCACCGACTGCAATCGCTTCTTCGCCGGCGTAAAGATGCGATGCGCCTTTGATAATATTTAGGCCCAGCAGCTCAAAAACCTTCTCTTCAAAAAAGCGAATCTCGTAAATGCTGCGCAGCCAGTCGAGCGCCTCTTCAAACGTTACAATTCCGCCTTCTATAAGCTCTTTCAGTGCCGCTACCGGCCTTTTACGAGTGTCCTCAATAACAAAATCCATATCTTTAGCTCTTTCAAATTCACGCTTTGCATTTTGTCGAAAGCTTGATTAGGGAAAAACAGAACATCATCCGTTATTCGTTGATGAGTATAACACACCTTAAATCAACAGGCAATCAAAAAACAAAGTATTCAACCACTCAAGAGTTTCTTTCGAAATACATCCGACTCCCATTTATTAATGAAATCCTGTTGTCGTTTATTCAAACTCAAAATCCCACCCATCCGAAACGCATTCGTTCGAATGAAAAATGAGCTTAACACAACGTCTCTGACTGTAGGGATAAATTTCTCTTTGGCGGCAATGAAAAGTCCGGTGCCTTTAACGAGGAAAGCAACCGAATGTTTCCTGCCGGTTTCAATTTGCTTCGCTAATTTGGCAGCAATTTTTCCCGCGTCACATTTGTCAACCCACATCGCAGGGCCGTT
>CAYXPG010000003.1:22637-35387 GCA_964467205.1 uncultured Pirellulales bacterium
GGATGCAAATGAATTACGCATTTACCAAGGAACGAGTGCAAATGCGATTCTACCGATGGCCTGGCACCGGTAACATTATCATCGCACGCAAGAAGCAGCCGATTTACCACCTCCGTTTCTCTGCTATAGACATCGAGCTGTGCTATTGACTTGTCTTTTATAATTGACAGAACCGAATCAAGCCGTAACCTACGCCAGCCTTTTTGCCTGTTCATATCTCTTAAAGCGGTTCCGCTCGCCTTTATGTACATATACCCGCCGTCTTTTGTCTTTACCGATGTGTTACCGCCGCCGCCCTGGACAAGAGAGGTGTCTTTGCCAACCGTATTCGATATTTTAATAAGTTCGGTTAAAGTCCCGTCCATATTATTAACAGATGACATTATCTGTCACTATAAGGGTTTAATGCAACCACCTTATAATGCTTTTGTTTAATATGTTTTAAATACCGCACAACTAACGGGGCGTAGCATCCGGCAAACCGCCGTCCACGGGAATTGTAACGCCGGTGGTAGGAGTCTGACGCGTAGCAAAAAACAGCACCGCATTTGCAACGTGCCGTCCTGTAACCCTGGCTTTCAGCAGATTCCGACTGCGGTAATACTCCTGCAATCCTTTTTCATCAAGCCCGCGGGCCTTCATACGGTCGGGCCCTATCTGTTCCCATAGACCCGATTTGTATTTACCCTCCGAAAATACCGCGTCCGGTGCCACCATATTCACCCGAATATCGTATTGTGCCAACTCTATACTTGCGATTCGCCCCAACTGGTGACAGGCGGCCTTGGTGGCGCTGTAAGCCCCGAACCCCGCACCGGGGCTGGGAACATTCTTGCTGGATATAACAATAATGTCGCCTCCTGTCCCCTGTAGAATAAAATGATTAGCGCTTTCGGATAACGTCAACAGGGCCCCTTCCACATTTACCTTTTCCAGCTTGCGAAACTCTTCGAGTTCAATCTCTCTCAAATTGGAAACAAGCGGAATACCGGCGTTAACAACAACAATGTCAATTCCGCCCCAGGTTTTAATGACGCTTTCAAAGCCCCGGCTAACAGATTCCTTATCGGTAACATCAAGCTCAACGCCGAGCACGCGCCCGCCCGCTGTTTGTTTCAAATCATCAACAAAACCGTCGAGTTTATCACCCGCAAGGTCGGTAGCGGCCAGATGGCATCCTTTTTCCAGCAGCCCGCAGCAAACCCCATAACCGATTGCACCGGCAGCGCCGGTTACCAGAGCAACTTTATTATTAAGAGGCCCGTCAGGTTCGCCTTCCTCCGGGTCAGGATAAAGTATCCCTTCATCCCGAACACATATAATTTTTGGTTTGCAGTTGTGCTGCTGCGAATAATCTGAAATCCTGCTGCTTAACTGATTGCGAAGTTCTTCCGGCTCGATATTACAATCTATATTGTCTAAAAAGAGCGGCGGCTTTTGACCCTTACTCAAAGGCGCAGGATATTGTTCGGCCTTAGCATTGTCGGCGCAGCCGGCAAAATCAACCGCCTCTTTATTGGTTAAAGATTTTAAAATAACACCTTCGTAAGGAACGTCCTCATTACCTGTCGGCCGTGCCAAAAGCCCGCGGACTATTGGTGCTACTCGAACCAATCGCTTCGAAGAGTGTTGCCCTGTTCTGTCATTCTTCATTATTTTTCTTCTTAATCCTAAGCCTTCTTCTCTTCGCTTTTTAGTGCTTCATACAGTTTCATTGCTTCGGCAGGTCTCATTCCCTCGTGCACAACTTTGCTCACCACCTGAATCATCGCCTTCGGTGCTTCACTCTGGAAAATGTTCCGTCCCATATCAACTCCCGAAGCGCCTTGCCCGATAGCATTATAAGCCATTGTCAAAGCGTCGAGTTCCGGGATTTTTTTGCCGCCGGCCATCACAATCGGAACCGGACACGAAGCTGTTACCGTCTCAAAGCCTTCCGGTATGTAATAGGTTTTGATAATCTGTGCGCCAAGCTCGGCACAGATACGGCAGGCAAGGCGAAAATATCTCGCGTCACGAACCATATCTTTGCCAACCGCCGTTACCGCCATCGTAGGAATTCCATAACGCATCCCCATATCCACCAGCCGCGTCATATTATGCACGGAACGGCTTTCAAACTCTCCTCCAATGAATACCTGAAGCGTAATTGCCGCTACGTTCATACGTATAGCATCCTCAATATCAACTGCCAGATGTTCGTCCGAGAGTTCCTTAAGTATGCTCGGCCCACCGCTGCAGCGCATTACAATTGGTTTGGTCAGTGTCGGCGGTACCGTCGTTCGCAAAATCCCGCGAGTCAGCATTATCGCATCGGCATATTCCATTAATGGTACAACCGTCAAATCAATTCTCTCAAGACCCGTGGTCGGCCCCTGAAAATAACCGTGGTCAATCGCCAGCATTACCGTTTTGCCGCTTTTGGGATTGAATATTCGCGACAGACGGTTCTTCATCCCCCAGTCCAGGGAGCCTGCTCCCTTAAGGAAAAATCCCGGCGTCTCCATCTCAACATCTTCATAAAACTTTTTTCCTTCTTTTCCAGCATCAGCTTCCGGCATCGTACTACCCTTTCTTTATTTGTAAATTTTGATATTTTTGTAGAAGTTTCTGTTCTGCCTGCTTCGTCCACAGCCCGTTATCCATCTGTGCCGCAACTTCAGGCATCTTCTCATCCAGCTTATTCAACTCCACAAGTCCCAGACCCTTACAGGCGGGATAAACAATAATTTTGCCGGGTATAAGTCGCTTCTCAACCGCGCGAATCCCTTCGGTAGCTCCTTCCAGACCACAAACTGCCGCGACAGAAACATTCGTATCAAGCCTGCCCGCCTCCATCTTCGATAACACAGCTTTCATATCACCCAGCACAGAACCGCTTGTCCCTATAAAGTATAATTGCTTTTCTATATAGCTGTCCACGTCAATCTTTCCACTGACTGTCGCCGGTATTCCTGCGAAGATATTTACAATAGCGCCTTTACCCGCTTGGCGCACCGCCTCGGCCACCAGTTCAGGTGACGGCACCATTATAGCTATATAGTCGAAAGGCTCTTCTGTCTTGTCTCTTACTGGATTATAAGCTCTGTAATCCACACCGTTCTTCTTGGCCAAACCAGCGGCCGTTTTCGTCAATGCCTCCAATCTCTTATCATCCATATCCCCGGCATAGACCGACACATTTTCAACACCCTGGCAAACATTTCTCACCACGTGCATAGCACCCATCGGACCGGCTGCACCGACTACATTTATTTTATCGCCATCACGAATTTCACCGGTTCGTGGTATATATCGCATAGATTCTGAAGGGTCAGAACCCATAGTTCCAATTATTCTAATCCCGCCATAGTGGACCCTGCCCACCGTCGTCAAAATGTCTCTGCCGAACCTGCCTCCGCAAAGAACAATATTCAAAAGTCCATCCACACCGACTTTCGCAAACAACGCCTCAGCAGTGTCAGCATCAGAGCCAAAATATATCACATCGTCATAATTTGCGTCTCTCAATTCTGAAATATTCTTCGTGCTAATAACCTTGACGTTTAGACCGCTCAATTTTGTCGTTTTAGATATACAGGTTATCTGCGCCGGCCGGCCATAGCGTTCAAGAAAACTGCAAAAAGTGCCGGATTCAATCTCCCTGTCCGCAACCAACAGCATCTGACCGCCGGCTTGCAGGATTGTTCGCTCCTGTGAAGCATAGGAATCCTCCACGCACGCCCACGGCTCAACCAAAGCCACCGCAGAACAAGACATCTCTTCTGAAACCGGTATCATCATCGATTCACCTTCCGGCGAGGTCGCTATCCTCTTGTCAATCAGCACATATTCCTGCAGTGCCCCTTCTATATTGTACCCGAATGCTGCATTGGATTTACTCGCTGTCCTTACCCACCGATAATCAGTCTGCACAAGATAACGCTCGCCGACCTTGAAATCTTTTACGCCCGGCCCAACTGCTGCAATTCGCACTACCGCCTCATGACCCGGCACCGCAGGCTTTTCACCTGGAACATAGCTGGGTATCTCTTTCAGTATTTCAAGGTCGATTCCGGATACTATCTCACTTTTGCGAATGTGTAACGAAAACTGCTTCAGCAATTTAAGGTCGGAAAAGCACAGCCCTACCGCCTCGACCCGGCAGAGTATTTGGTGCTCGCCCGGCCTGTGAACTTCTTTCGAATCGTTAAAGAGAAGTTTATCCGGCCCGACCAGTTGCAGGGCCTGTTGTGTTTCCGGCAAATCTGCCATTATGCTCCTGTCCTTGTTTCAGTTACCTACTCTTTCTAATATTTCCTTACTTGTCACATCTTCGCCCAATCCCGCCAGTACATCTTCCTGCTTCGGCCTTAAATTTCTTCCAACCTTCTCAAAGAACTTATTTTTCTCCGCTGCCCCTGCAAAATTTTTCCCGGCCCACCCACTGGTATATCCCAGCCCGCATTTTTGCTGAAGCACCGAATGGGCATAAACAATATGCGCTCCTTTAAGAAATATCGGCACCAGAGGCTTCAATGCCTCTGTATCAAAACTGTCAACAAACTTCTGGCCGGGACTATTCATTTCCGTCCCGACGACAATCGGCAAATTCAACCTCTCCGCCAGTTCCACAACCTCATAAAGGTTCTTGGTCTTCTCAGCTTTATTGCTGCCGGTTATATTGCGGTCGGGAATAAGATTCACCGCTGCTGTCCCGCTCTTCATTGCAACTTCCACCAATCTTTCGATTTCCTTCTCACCATCTGAGGTCCCATCGAGCCACGTCATAGTTGGTATCCCGCCCGCCGCAAGGACAAACTCATTCATCTGAGCCATTTTGGGAAATGCCCCTGCGTCCGGCTGAACGTATCCCACTCCGCCGCGTTTCATAGTTTTGCTGCGAATAGTATTTAACAACTCTACACCTTCCGGCAGGTAAGCATTGTTTATCTCGACTCCGAGTTTCTCAGACCAGAATTTGGCTAACTCACCACCCTGCCCGAAAATCTTACTCGCCTTGCGGGCATACGCTAAGCAAATATGCCTCTCCGTTGGGTTACCTGAGGGCGTCAAAGTCACAACATCTTTTTCATAATCCAATTCCGCCGGCCTCAAATATGCATTCACCCTTTCCATCAGACTATGGTTTCGCTGCTGAGCTATATCGCGAAGACTTTCCAGAAATTCTTGATGTTTACCAACAAACCTGCTCTTTGGAAAACCTACTCCCATATGATATGAAATCCCCGGCTCGCCCGGCGAGTTTATCACCTTGTCCGAAAACTCCGGCACAAAAACACGGCTCTCAATCCCCGCGCAACCCTTCAAACCAAGTTTCTTTGCCGCTTCGAGAAATTCTTCAAGACCGTCAAGAACATCAAAGTCCACCACGCCGGCCACTGCAAGCCCTCTCTTTCGCGAAAGGTAAGCGAATTTGCTCGGAGAATAGCCGTAGCTGTTATAGGAAAAAAATGTATGGCAGTGCAGGTTGATATCAGCGCCCGCCTCCGGCAGAGCCAAATCTCCATCTGTTCTCATCTCGCACAATGCGTCTAACGCCTGCCGCCTCTCGGCATAATCGAAACTGTCCAGCTTACACTCAAGCTCATCTAACACATTTTTCATTCCAAATAAACCTTCTGACTGATGAAACGGTTCATACTCGAAACTCTTCAGGTTACTATCAAGCTGTACTATCAAAAACTTTCCCAAAAGAATCAAAATCACTGATAAATTCATCATTATCTTGCCATAAATCTCTCATTTGTCAAGCTACAATCATCTTGACTGTTACAGGATGTTGCTTTAATATAGGCACTTCGATTTTACTCTTAAGCAGGATAAGCTCAAAATGACCAAAGAAAAACACTATATCGCTGTTGACCTTGGCGCTGAAAGCGGCAGGGTAATACTGGGCGCCGTATCTGCCGAAAAATTGACCTTGTCGGAAATCTATCGCTTTCCAAGCTGTATGGTCGAGGAGAATGCTTCACTCAGGTGGGATTTTGCCAAACTCTTTTCACAGGTCAAAACTGGAATCGCTAAAACAATTAAACAGACTGCCGGAAAAATTTACGGCATAGCCGTTGACAGTTGGGGCGTCGATTTCGGCCTGCTCGATGAAAATGGTAACCTCATTGAAAAACCATATCACTATCGGGACAGCAGGACTAACGGCGTAATGGAAAAAGCTTTTGAATTGATGGAAAAACGCAAAATCTTCGAAAACAGCGGCCTGCAGTTCAGACAGCTCGATACACTTTTTCAACTGCTCGCTATGAGACTGGCAAATTCATCCTCGCTCGCTAAGGCAAAAACACTACTCTTTATGGCGGACCTCGTCGCCTATCATTTAAGCGGCCAAATATACGCTGAATATACACTTGCAAGCACTTCCCACTTTATGGACATGAGAACCGGCCAATGGTCAAAGAACATTCTTCGCTCTCTTGATTTGCCGATGCACATTATGCCCAGGCTCGTACAGGCGGGAACAATTGTAGGAAAGTTAAAAAAACAATTGTGTGATGAATTTGGCTCTGACCCGATAAACGTTATCGCCACTGCCTCACACGATACGGCAGACGCCGTTGCAGCGGTACCGGCCAAAAACGACAACTGGGCATATCTCTCCAGCGGGACCTGGTCTTTGATGGGTATCGAAACCCCCGAGGCTATCATTAACGATAAATCATTTAATTACGACTTTACAAATGAAGGCGGTGTCAAAAACACCATCCGTTTCTTAAAGAACATTATGGGCCTCTGGCTGCTGCAGGAAAGTCGAAGACAATGGCAGCGGGAAGGAATTGATTTCTCTTACAACCAGTTAGAGGAAATGGCCGACAAAGCTGAACCTTTTGCAGCTTTCATTGACCCTGATTACAACGGATTTTTGGCGCCGGGTGATATGCCGGCCAGAATCAACGAATATCTCGAGAAAACAAGTCAAAGCAAATTAAGCGATAAAGGACAGTTCGTAAGGGTAATATTAGAGTCTCTTGCCCTTAAATATCGCAACACCATCGAAGCTATCGAGGACATCACGGGTAAATCGATAGACGTATTACACATTGTAGGAGGCGGCCTCCAAAACGAGCTGCTTTGTCAGTTCACTGCCGATGCCATAGGTAAAAAAGTCATTACAGGACCGGTGGAAGCAACGGCAAGCGGAAACATTATTACCCAGGCAATGGCCTGTGGACAAATTAAATCTTTGGCCGAAGCAAGAAACATCGTCAGCAATTCCTTTGATGTCAGGGAATATCTGCCACAGCAAACTGACATCTGGTCAAAAGAATACGAAAAATTCAAAAAATTATGAGTGCTCTTAACTATACAACACGTCGTAACTTTCTCAAAACTATCGGTCTTGGAGCAATGACGTTGACAACGCCGCGCCTTATCTTCGGCGCTGAAAAGCCTCCTCGAAAGCCAAACGTCCTGTTATACGTCACTGATGACCAGGGCACCGACGACGCCGGCTGTTATGGCAACGGCGTAATTAAAACGCCCGGCCTGGATACACTTGCCCGCTTTGGAACCCGATTTACAAATGCTTTCTGTACAACCTCTTCCTGCAGCCCCAGCCGCTCCGTAATTCTAAGCGGCCTCTATAACCACGCAAACGGTATGTACGGGTTACAGCACAGTTATCATCATTTTGCTTCTTTCTCTAATGTCAAAACCCTCCCCGTACTGCTTGCCGATGCCGGGTATCGAACTGCTCGAATCGGCAAATACCATTTGGCACCTGAGCAGGTTTACCGGTTCCAGCAAACAATCGAATACAAAAGGCGTACTTCGCCTGAAAAAATGGCCGACAACTGCTCCTCTTTCATCTCCGAAAAAGACACCAGGCCTTTCTTCCTGTACTTCTGCACACACGAACCGCACCGTCCGTTCGTCCGCAAAGGCTCTGACGTCGTCAACCCCAAGGACGTTATCGTTCCACCATACCTGCCCGATACCCCCCAATGTCGCGAGGAGCTGGCACACTATTACGCTTCGGTTCAGCGGGCCGACAAAGGTCTTTACCGCCTCATTGAGATTCTAAAAGAAACCGGCCGTTGGGAAGATACGGTCATAATCTATGTCTCCGATAATGGAATAGCATTCCCCGGTGCAAAGACTACTCTATACGAGCCGGGAATACGTCTGCCCTTTGTTGTCCGCAATCCGTATGCCGAAGCAAAAAGTGCAGCCACAAACGCAATGGTCAGCTATGTTGACATTACCCCTACCATTCTTGATTTTGCCGGCGCATTGCCCCAAAATCATAAATTTCACGGCCGCTCGTTCAAAGCGGTGCTCGATGGCCAAAGCTCAAAAGCTTTCGACGAGGTCTATGCCTCGCACACTTTCCACGAGGTCACAATGTATTACCCGATGCGCCTCGTACGCACACGCCGCTACAAACTTATCTGGAACATCGCACACCGCCTCGATTATCCTTTCGCCTCCGACCTCTGGAAATCTAAAACCTGGCAGGCATTTCTTAAAAGCGGCAAAAAGTATTACGGAAAACGCAGCATTGACGCATACCTTCATCGACCAAGGTTTGAACTCTACGACCTAAAAACCGACCCTTACGAAATTACAAACCTCGCAGACGACCAAAAACACGCTCAGATACTAAAAGAGCTCAAGGCCAAACTAAAGGCCTTCCAGATACGGACCAAAGACCCATGGCTTATCAAATGGGAACGTGATTAATCACTGCAATACAGGATAAAGGAAAATGAAAACATTTAATTATAACCGTCGTGATTTTTTGAAGACCATAGGAATGGGCGCAGCGGCACTTGTGATGCAGGGTTGTACAGGCGCCTCTCCACAAATTGCGCAGATTACCGACAGCAACACTGCCGAAAAGCCTAACTTTATAATTATTCTCGTTGACGACCTTGGCTGGGCCGATACCTGCTGTTACGGCAGCAAATACTACGAAACACCAAATATTGATAAACTCGCCGCCCAGGGCATGTTATTCACCAACGGCTATGCTGCCTGCGCCGTCTGCTCACCAACCCGCGCCGCCGTCCTGACAGGCCGGTATCCTGCCCGCATTGGCATCACCGACTGGATACACTTCTACAACTTCAAAGGTGACAGAACCTCGCCACATCAAAAACAATCAACTAAATATATCGCCGACAAAAACAAAAAGTTATTGACCCCTCCGAATCCTTATTGGATGAAGCTCAACGAAGTAACTATAGCTGAAATATTAAAACCGGCCGGCTACACATCCTGCCATATTGGAAAATGGCATCTCGGCCCAGATGCGTGGTATCCCGAAAAGCAGGGTTTTGATTACAACATCGCCGGCTGTGATATCGGCCAGCCGCCGAGCTATTTCGACCCGTATCACAGAAACAAGAAACGGCCGAACATACCAACGCTTAAACCACAACAAAAAGGTCAGTACCTGACCGACAGGGAAGCTGCCGAAGCCGTTAATTTTATAAAAAATCACCGTAAAAAACCTTTTTTTCTCTATATGGCTCACTACGCAGTACACACTCCCATCCAGGCCAAAAAAGAGCTGATTGAAAAATACAAAGCCAAAAAGCCAACCAACCAGAAAAATCCAAAATACGCCGCTATGGTCGAAAGTGTTGATGATGCCGTCGGCAAAATTACAGCTGCGCTCGATGAATTCAATCTGACAGACAACACCGTTGTTATTTTCACCTCCGACAACGGCGGTTTATGGCCCTTTGCAACGGACAATACACCACTGCGTGCCGGAAAAGGTTATCCATATGAGGGCGGCATCCGCGAACCTCTCATCATACGTTGGCCACTTGTCGTCAAGGCCGGCTCTGTTTGCCACACACCCGTATCAAGCATCGATTACCTGCCGACAATTTGCCAGGCCGCCGGCCTAAAACCGCCCATTGACAGAGTCATCGATGGCGAAAACCTTCTCCCGCTGTTAAAGCAGACCGGCCCGCTCAAACGTGACGCAATCTACTGGCACTACCCCCACTATAGAGGTAAAACTGTCCCATACAGCATTGTTCGCCAAGGCAGCTGGAAGCTGATAAAACACTATGAGGGCAAAAGGTTCGAACTGTTCAATCTTAAAGATGACATTTCAGAGAAAAATGATTTGTCCCAGCAGATGCCCGGAAAGGTTGAAACGCTTGATACGAAGTTGCTCGCCTGGCTGAAAGCCACCGGCGCCAAGTTACCGAAGAACAATCCGGATTACAACCCGACCGCCGAGTCTAAACGCAAAGACGGGGATAAAAAATAATTTTAGTTAAAGGGATTCTGATGAGGCGACGTGATTTTTTGAAAACTATGGGAATTAGTACCATATCGCTTGCCTTTCCCGCATTGTTGACCGCAGCAGAAAAATCAAAGAGCAGACCCAACATACTTATTGTTATCGCTGATGACCAAACATGGACCGACTGCGGGTGCTATGGAAACAAAGACGTCAAGACCCCCAACATCGACAAGCTGGCCGCCGAAGGCATGCGCTTCACACGCGCCTTTACTGCAACGGCTATGTGCTCACCTACCCGCCAGCAATTATACACCGGCATATTTCCCGTACGCAGCGGCGCCTATCCCAATCACAGCAAGGTTAAAACCGGCACAAAAAGCATCGTTCACTACTTAAAAGCCCTCGGCTATCGTGTCGGCCTGGCAGGAAAATGGCACATCGGGCCGAAAGATTCATTTCCTTTTGAAAGGATAAGCAAAGGTAACTTAAATTTCAGTGCAATAGAGAAATTTATTACACGCGATAAAAATGAACCTTTCTGCCTGATTGTTGCCAGCCACAACCCTCACGGCCCATGGGATAAGAGCAATCTTTACGACCCGGCCAAACTTACATTACCGCCTTATCTGGCCGACACGCCCGAAACCCGCAGCGTCCTGGCCGATTATTACACCGAAGTTACTGCCCTGGATACTGAAGTCGGAAAATGCACGGAGCTCCTCAGCAAAAACAAACTGTTTGATAACACCCTATTTATTTACACCAGCGAACAGGGCTCCGGCTTTCCGCACTGCAAATGGACCTGTTATGATACCGGCCTCCGGGTGGCTTTTATCGCTCGCTGGCCCGGACGCATCAAGGTCGGCTCCGTTGCAAATGCAATGATTCAATATGTCGATGTTGTGCCGACCTTAATTGAAGCTGCAGACGCTCAACCGATTAAAGCACTGGACGGCCGAAGCTTTTTACCTGTGCTCCTGGGCCAAACTGACAAACACAATGATGTTGTCTATGGCGTACATACGACAAGGGGCATCATCTCCGGAACAAAAACCGGCTATCCAATACGCTCCATTCGCACTCAAAGGTACAAATACATTATCAATCTCAACCACAAAGCAGCTTTTGAAAATGTTGTAACAGCCAGAGACGGACGCTATTGGAAGTCCTGGCTTGAAAAAGCAAAAACCGACCCTAAAGTGGCCAACCTCGTTAAGGCCTATCAGCATCGCCCTGCCGAGGAATTCTACGACATACTCGAGGACCCCTACGAATTAAACAACCTCGCCTCTCACCCGGCTAACCGCAGTTTAATGGACTCGCTGCGCAAACGGTTGGAGGCCTGGATGGCTCAGCAGGCCGACCGGGGAATGGAAACGGAAATGGCCGCCAAGGCCAAACGAACAAATAAAAACAACCAGAAAAAGAAAAAATAAAATGTACACTAAAGGAAGAAATATGAACAACCTCAATTGCACTCGCCGGAATTTCTTAAAGGCGATAGGTTTTAGTGCTGCTTCGCTGGCTGTCCCGGGATGTACTGCTGATACCATACTCTCTTCTCCTGAAACGCCCCGGCGAAAGCCAAACGTAATTTTAGTCATTACCGACGACCAGGGCTATGGCGATTTGGCCTGCCACGGTAACCCCATTATCAAAACTCCCAACTTAGACCTGCTCCATTCTCAGAGCACTCGTTTGACTAATTTTCACGTTAGTCCAACCTGCGCACCTACCCGCGCAGCCCTGATGACAGGCCGATATTGCAATAGAACAGGAGTCTGGCACACTATTATGGGCCGCTCATTGTTGCGAAAGGATGAGACGACAATGGCCGATGCCTTCTCAGACAATGGCTATCAAACCGCTATCTTCGGCAAGTGGCACCTCGGTGACAACTATCCGTTTCGGCCGGCCGACAGAGGATTCGGCGAAGCCCTTGTTCACGGCGGCGGCGGAGTAGGACAAGCACCGGACTACTGGGACAACGACTATTTCGATGATACTTACTTCCATAACGGCAAACCAAAAAAGTTCAAGGGCTACTGCACAGACATCTGGTTCGATGCCGCCATCAACTTCATTGAAAAAAATAAAGAAAAACCTTTCTTCTGCTATCTCTCAACCAACGCCCCGCACTCCCCCTACAATGTAGAAAAAAAATACAGCGACCTATATAAGGACAACAAAGATGTTCCCAATGCTGATTTTTACGGAATGATTACCAACATCGATGAAAACATTGGCAGGTTGATGAAACGGCTTAAAAATCTTAAGCTTGAAAATAACACCATTTTTATTTTTATGACTGACAACGGCACTTCAGCCGGTTTTAGCCGGGGCAAAGGCTGCAATGCCGGCATGCGCGCCCGCAAAGGCAGCGAGTATGACGGCGGCCATCGGGTCCCCTGCTTTATACGATGGCCCAATAGCTCCCTTAAAAGCGGCAGAGATATCGACCGGCTCTCAGCACACATCGACCTGATGCCGACACTGCTCGAAATGTGCAGACTAAAGAGACCTGCCGG
>CAYXPG010000004.1:0-8791 GCA_964467205.1 uncultured Pirellulales bacterium
CGGCTGTCCGGTCAAAAAGAATAGATGCCCTGGCGTCAAATTCCTCGTCAGCTCGCCAAATCACTATCGTTACCGGGACGCGAGGTAATATGTAAAACTGAATTGAGGCATCACCAAATTCGCATTTCTCAGCAGTAAAGAGTTCTGTGTTTTGGTATAATAATTCAGGAGAGGGTCCAAAGACTTTTTCCAGTGTTTCGGTAGGCAGCTTGTGCGGCCCTCTGAAGAAGAACTGGCCTGTGGGCAGAGTTTCGGCCCTGACAAGTTTATTTACAATCGGTAAATCCTTAGCGTTTATCAGGTATGCAAGGATGCAAAGCTGCTCGAGGAACTCTGCCGGTACCGGTGGTGAACCCGGCTTGAGAGAAAAAATCTGCTCATCCTCAAGATTAACTACATACTCGGTATTGAGCAAGGTAACGACATAGCGCTGCGGCGAGCTAAAGTATTGACACTGTGCTCTTTTGGCAGTTTGCTGACAATCAAGCCCTATGAGTTGTTGCCAAAGGCCCTGATGAACCATTCTGGTTTCGCACCTTTTAATGCTTAAAGTGTCGCTTGCCGGTAAAGACAATTGCGATGCCGTGTTTATCGGCACAGGCAATTACCTCATCATCCTTGTTCGAGCCGCCCGGCTGAACTATTGCCGCTACGCCCGCCCTGGCGGCATTTTCGACGTTATCAGGGAACGGGAAAAAGGCATCAGAAGCCATCGCGGTGCCTTTAGCTTCATCTCCAGCTTGCTTGAAGGCAATCAGTCCCGACTCGACCCGATTCATCTGGCCTGCACCGACACCCAAGACTTTTCTGTTTTTGACCAGAACAATAGTATTGCTTTTAGTATGTTTGGCGGTCAGCCAGGCAATGCGCAAATCCTCAAGCTGCTGCTCAGTTGGCCTGGTCTTTGTCGGATATTTCAATATGTCCGGCTCCCAGCCGACCATATCCCTCTTTTGCATAAGCAATCCACCGATAACGCAGCGAATGTCAAACTCGGCGGCATCAATTTTGGTTCTGTCAATTGGTCCGGTTTCCATCAGGCGGACCCTGCTGCCCCAGCCCTTCAAAGTCCTGATTATCTCAATTGCATCTTCATCAAACTTCGGAGCGATAATCACCTCAGCAAAGAAGCCGCTGGCGCCTCTGGCCTTGCCAAATCGACTGTAGGATTCCATAATCGTTCTTGCCAATTCAATATCAACTTTTTTGTTCAGCGCGATAATGCTTCCGAATGCGCTGATAACATCGCCTTCATAGGCCTTTCGATATGCTTCAATAATATCCTCATCGACCGCACAGCCGCACGGATTAAGGTGCTTAACGACGATGGCCGCCGGCTCGTTAAATTCCTTAACCAACTCAAAAGCAGCATTGACATCTAAAAGATTATTAAAGCTGATGCCGGTTTCGCCTTCCAGCAAATCAGCACTGCTGATTGACGTTTCGCCGCTTGCCGGCAGTTTATAGAAAGCTGCGCTTTGATGAGGATTTTCGCCGTATCGCAGTGTTTTTTCTTTTGTAAGCGCGATAGAAACCTTCTGCGGGTACTCCACCGCCCCGGTGCCGTTAAGATATTTTGCAATAGCGGCGTCATAAGAAGCTGTCAGGCCGAATGCAATTCTGGCCAAATCACTGCGCAACTTTTCACTTACAGCACCGTTTGTTTTCTGCATCTCTTCGATGACCCTGTCGTACTGGTCGGGATTTGTAACAGCCGTTACAAATTTATTATTTTTTGCGGCAGAGCGAATCATACTCGGCCCGCCAATATCAATATTCTCAATGGCTTCTTCGAGTGTGCAGTCGGCTTTGGCTATCGTTTGTTCAAACGGATACAAATTCACGCAGACTAAATCTATCCACTCAATGCCCTGTTTCTGCATAGCAGCAATATGTTCGGCATTATCCCTGAGGCCCAGTAATCCACCGTGAATTTTAGGATGAAGAGTTTTTACCCTGCCGTTCATCATTTCGGGAAAACCGGTAACCGACTCGATACCGGTGATGTCAAGTCCGGCCTCGCCAAGCTTTTTGGCCGTTCCGCCGGTACTGATTATCTTTACACCCATTTCAGTTAGTTTCCCGGCAAAATCAACAACACCTGCTTTGTCCGAAACACTTACTAACGCTGTTTTGATTTTCACATCCATTTGCACTTTTCTCCTTACCTTAGAAAAACCGTAGAACTACATTTGAAATTTGCACTTGTAGCAAGAATCGCCGGGATTTGCAAGTTAAACTACACAAAAAACCCCAGGACAGGAAAAATAATGCAATTTTTTTTTGTTGCTCCAGCCGATTTGATTATTTCTGAAATGACAACTTCGAGGAATGATGCTCGAATACTTATCATCCCATCTGTACTGGTTTCTCCAGAGAGGCAATTTTTTTCTGCCATCGACTTCTTGTGCCCGTTTTAGAACAGCATCAACATAAATTTCTCCGTCCGCTCTTATGCAAAATCCAACTCGAAGATGTAAACATCATCCTCCAGATGGCTGCGAATGTTACAGCCGCTCTTTTGGAATACAGCCAGCATCGGTTTATTGTCGGGCAGTACCTCTGCGGTGAAGCCGGCAATGCCGCTTCGCCTGGCAATTGTGATTAGATATTTCAGCAGAAAGGTTCCAATATCGCAGTTTTGCCATTCATCTCGAACAAGAAAGGCGACCTCTGCACGATTAGTTCGCGGATTCAGGTAGTATCGTCCGGTAGCAATGATGTCTTCGCCGTGCGCTTCAGGGATGCTCGCCACAATTGCCATTTCGCTGCGATAATCAATATATACGAAGTTCTGTATCTGCTTCTGTGGTACTCGCGCCATATTCGACATAAATCGATGGTAAAGAGTCTTTACTGAGAGCGAATGGAAGAGAGCACACATCCTCTTTTCATCGGTCGGGTGCATCGGTCGGATGTTTATCTGGGTGCCGTCATCCAGCAAAAATGTTGTTCTCAGGCCCTGCGGTCCGACAAGAACTTTTCCTTCAACGGCAGCCAAATCAGAACTGACGTAATTTAACCTTATCGCCTCTCGAAGCAGTTCGGCGCGGAATTTGGGGTGGGCAATGCTTATGAGCGCTAAAACACGCTCCTGGAGGCTCTTGCCATGGAGGTAGGCAACGCCGAATTCTGTAACGACATAATGCACTTCGCAGCAGGTGGCAGCCACACTGGCGCCGCGACTGAGACAGGGCACTATTCGCGAAATAGTACCTTCGCTTCGGGTCGATTCCAGGACAACTATTGACTTGCCGCCGTGCGCCCTGGCAGCACCGTGAGTAAAGTCCATATGATTACCCATACCAGAGAATAACTTCGCTCCCAAACAATTAGCACAGACCTGTCCGGTCAGGTCAATCTCAAGTCCAACACTGATGGCAACCATTTTATGCTGCTGGCTGATAAGGTGTGGGTCGCTGACATACTCAGCGGGACGGAAGGAAAAAAGAGGATTTTTGTCAATGTAGTCATAAACTTTGCGGGTGCCCATACACAAGCTGGTTACTATCTTGCCACGGTCGATATTTTTTCGCACTCCTGTTATCACTCCCGACTCAACCAGGTCAATGATGGCGTCGGAGAGCACTTCGGTGTGAATACCTAAATCGTGTTTGTCTTTTAGAAACTCCAGCACCGCAAGTGGAATACGCCTGATGCCCAGCTCCACGGTGGAACCATCCTCAATAAGAGCGGCTATGTGCTCTGCGATGCGGCGGGAAGTCGCTGTGGGCTGCGGCAGTTTGGCTTCAAGAAGAGGCATATCCGAGGGCACAAGAATGTCGATATCATGAATATCAAGGAGGCTGTCACCCATAGTCCAGGGCATCTGCGGGTTTACCTGGGCGATAACCAATCCGGCGTTCTCAGCGGCACTTTTAACAATATCGACAGAAATTCCAAGAGAACACATCCCCTGCTCATTAGGCGGTGTTACCTGTATCAGAGCAGCATCGAGAGGAAGCCGGCCTGAGCGGAACAATCTCGGAATGTCAGAAAAGAATATTGCCGTGTAGTCACTTAACTCCTCCTGAATACTCTCAGGGGCATTTTCAGCAATGAAAAAGCTGTCGAGGTGAAAATGTTTAGCCAGTTCATGATGTTGATAATGCGGCTCGCCCAGTGTCAGCAGATGTACAATTTCAGTATCTTCGGCCAGTTCGGCGGCGCGGCCAAGAAGCGCTTCGACCAGGAGCTGAGGCTGCCCGCCACCTGTACCAATAAAGATGCGCTGGCCGGGCTGGATGTGAGCAACAGCTATTCGGGGTGAGGTAATTATACCCAGGTACTTATCCTGCCAATCCTCGGGTTCCATTTTGCGATTCTTTGCAAATTGAGAGCCCTTGTCATATCCAGGGCCGGACTCGGTCATTTTACCTGCCACCTACTTGAGAGGGACCACTAAACGGCTTTTTTTGCATTTCGGATTTCTGAGAAAGGGTTATGCGTGCATCTACAACAACGGCTCTGGTTCCCATATGCCCGACAATGAACGGATTAATATTCAACTCAATAATCTGAGGGAAATCCATAGCCAATTGACTTATTCGCTGAAGCCCCCCCACAATCGCCGAGAGGTCCATATCAGCCTGACCTCTGGTACCTTTGAGCAGTATATAGGACCTGGTTTCCTTCAACATTTGCATTGCTTCGTCTGCGGTGACAGGGGCAAGGTAACATGAGACGTCTTTGAGAACATCGACAAAAGTGCCGCCCAGTCCGAACATAAGCATCGGGCCGAACTGGGCATCACAGGTCATACCAAGGGTAACTTCCAGACCCTGGGCACACATTTTTTCCACGTAGACGCCGTTTATTCGAGCTTCGGGAGCACGACGACCAACCCGTAAAGTCAGAAGGTCGAAAGTGTCACGGACCTGCTCAGGGCTGGATATTTGCAGCTTGATACCGCCTACATCCGATTTGTGCACGATGTCAGGCGAAACTATTTTCATTGCAACGGGAAACCTGATTCTTTCGGCGATTTCAACGGCCTCTTCAGGGGTGTTTGCCAGTTGACCATCCGGCACATTAAAATCATAAGCTCGCAGGATTTTTTTGGCTTCGACCTCGCCTATCTGGGTATGGTTTGTTTTTAAGTGCCGTAAGATAATACGCTCGACTCTATGGCGGTTAACAGGAAATCGAGTAACGACGCGTGCCGGCCGGCTGCGCCAGGTGTAGTATTCATACATTGCGCGCAACGCCGCCACAGCCCGCTCCGGCGAAGGGTAAACAGGTAAATTGCATTCGGCCAATTCCTCACGCTCCGGCATTGCGTCGGCACTGCCCAATAAAACCACCAATACCGGTTTTTCACTGGGGTCACAGGCGGCAATAGCCCGGGCTGTTTCTACCGGCTTTGTCATAGCGTGCGGTGTTAATATCACAATAACAGCATCAACTGAATCATCATTTTGTGCGGCACTGACTGCGGCAGCATATCGCTGCGGGTCGGCATCGCCCAGCACATCAATCGGATTGTCAACGATAGCGGCGGGAGGCAGTTTTTTCTTGAGGTCGGTTGCGCTATAACCTTCCAGAGTAGCCACCTTCATACCGGAGTGTTCGACCGCATCAGCAGCAATAACACCGGGGCCTCCTGCATTTGTAATTATTGCCACGTGCTCGCCTTTGGGCAGCGGCTGCATAGACAGTGCTGCGGCATAGTCGAAAAGCGAGTCAAAGCTTTCGGCCCGGATGACACCGGATCGCTTAAAAGCTGCGGCATAAGCAATATCATCTCCACTAAGGTTGCCGGTATGCGCAGATGCCGCCCTTGTACCGGCCTGGGTAACTCCCGCATGTAACAGAACCACCGGCTTGACTAAAGTGGCCGAACTGGCGGCTGCAATGAACTTATCACCGCAGGTAATATTTTCAAGATAAGCGACGATAACTTTTGTTTGTTTGTCTTCTGCAAATTCCAGCAAAAAATCAGTTTCACTCAAATCAGCCTTATTACCAATGCTTACAAGTTTTGCTAAACCGAGATGTCGTGCAGCGGCCCAATCCAACATAGCGGTACATATAGCCCCCGATTGAGATAAAACCGATATGTCACCGGTTTTTGGTATTTGTTTTGAAAACGAGGCATTCATATGGTGGTGAGTATTAATTAAACCGAGGCAATTAGGCCCCAAAAGACAAACACCACCTTCGGAACAAAGCTGCGTGATGTCCGATTGCATCCTGACCCCCTCGGGTCCAACTTCACTAAAGCCTGCAGTGATGACCACAACCGCTTTTGCTCCTGCTTTAATGGAGCTTTCCACGGCACTTCGAACAGAAGGGGCCGGCACCGCGATAACGCTCAACTCAAGCGTGCCTTTGTATGCGCTCAACTCAGGGTAACACTTCAGGCCTAACACCTCCTCAGCAGAAGGATTCACCGGTATAATCTGTCCTTTGAAGCCGCCCTCCAGGAGGTTAACCAAAATCTCATGCCCCACCTTTCCGGGTGTCCGTGAGGCCCCTATCACCGCTACGGACTCAGGATATAACAAATACTCCAACGACATATGCTGTTTCCCTTTATTGCTTTTTGTCTGCAATAACGTTCGATACTCTCAAAGATTACACAAATAAAATAGCAAATCTACCAGACAAACACAACTAAGATTATAATTAGAAAAGGTCAGGATTGAAAAAAATATTCATTGTTACCGAAGACAGACACTGTCAATTCTATCAGACTCAGCAATAGTACAAAATTCACTACTTTGATGACTTGAACCCAGCATTCGCTCCATAAGCGATTCATCCAGAGAGAAACAATTCGGGTCGGTTTTTGGTATAGCTTTGAAGACGTCAAATACCGTTACTAATCCCTGTACTTTGTCCTGTTGGTCCAGCACAACCAGCACATTCTCGCCAAACTGCTGCATCCTATTAATTATATCCACAAGCGATGTTGTCGGGTGTATAAAACAGGAGGGTGCAGACGTTATCCATTTGACCTTTATTTGAAGCGTAGCTTCATCGAGCGGTCGACGCCATTTTGCAAATTCAGGTCGCAGATAAGGACTAATTGTCCCTGTTAAGTCATCCTTTGAGAGAACGCCCTCCAGCACTCCATTTTGACCTATCATAATATAATTCCCATTGTGCTGTCGCATCTTCGCAAGGGCCTGCTGTACGCTCATATCCGAACTGCCCCAGACAACATCTTTTTGCATAATGTCTTTTGCACATATCGCAAGAAAACCTCCGGCACTATCAGGTGCCGGCTTTTCCGCCATTTTAACAGCCCTGGCTTTAGCTTTTTTCCTGGCTTTGGCTATCATTTCAGCGTAAGCCCTTGACTTTTCCTGGGCTTTTTTCCTGGCTTTAGCTACGGCATCGCTGTAGGATTTCAGTTTTTCTTTTGACGCAGATTCAGCCATCGCAATTTTATTTACTGATTCAGCTTTGATTTTGGCAATTTCATTGTTATAAAGTTTTGTTTTCGTCTTGAGTTCAGCTATGGCTTTACTCAGGGCACTACTGTAAGACTTTAACTTTTCACCGGACTGAGCCTTAAGCCTGGCTATTTCGTTGTTATAGAATTCTTCTTTTGCTTCTGCTTCAGCTTTGACCCTGGCTGTCTGCTCAGCGGCTTGCGTTTTGATTTTTGCTATCATCTCTTCGGTCCCGGCTTCTAATTTACATCGCATACTGTTTATCTGCTCTGTTGCCTCGGTTTTGACTTTAACTAACATCTCTGCAGCTTCAATCTGAATCCTTGTTATCTCATCAGCATAAGCCCTTGTTCTTTCTTCTGCTTCAGCTTTAGCTCTTGCCTGCCAGTCAACTAATCTCACGTCCATCTCTTTAATTCTGATTTTGTTACGTGCTATCGTTTTTTCAGCTTCAGTCTTAATTTTTTCTATTTTGTCATTGTAAAATTTTCTTGCTACTTCGATTTCAGCATTAGCTTTATCAAGAGCGTTTCTGTAAGCACTCAACTTTTCACCGGCTTCAGTCTTTAGCTTTCCTATTTGTTCGTTATATAATTTCTCTTTCTCACGAGTTTCGGCCTTAGCGGCGGCTATCTGCTCTGCAGCGTCAGCCTGAATCCTGATTTTCTCATCTGCGTATGTTTTTTCCCTTTCTTCTGCTTCGGCTTTGGCGGCGGCTATCTGCTCTGCAGCCTCCGACTTAACTTTTGCTATCTCCCGGGCAAAGGCTCTTTCCTTTTCCTCTGTTTGAACTTTAGCCTGCCTTCCGGCCTTGATTCTTACATCGGCATATGACTTTAACTGTTCCTGGGCTTCGGCCCTCGATTTGGCCTCGGCCTGGGCTCTTGACTCGGCTTGTTTTACGGCCCTGACATAACTGCCAGCCTTCTTCTCAAATTCAGCCTCAACATTAGCAACCATCTCAGCAGCTTCCAGCCTCGCGGCGGCTATCTGCTCTGCAGTCTCAGCTCTGATTTGGGTGATTAAATCATCGTGTGATTTTGTTTTCGTCTTAAGTTCAGCTTTAGCTTTGTTCAGCGCCTCGCTGTATGATTTTAACCTTTTGCCGGATTTGGCCCTGACCCTGGCAATAGTGCCGGTGGCCCTGGTCTTGACCTTGTCTATTGCCTTTGCGGCTTCAGCTAACTTTGCTTGTAGCTTGCTTACTTGTTCCATAGCTTCAGCCTGAATCTCAGTCGTTGCATCGGCGTAAGACTTTGCCCGGGCTTCGGCTGTGCTTCTTGCTTCGGTCTGGGCCTTGAGTTTTTCTTCAATACAGGCCAGTGACTCAACATAAGACTTTAACTGTTCCTGGGCTTCGGCCCTCGATTTGGCCTCGGCCTGGGCTCTTG
>CAYXPG010000004.1:8891-31449 GCA_964467205.1 uncultured Pirellulales bacterium
AATAGTGCCGGTGGCCCTGGTCTTGACCTTGTCTATTGCCTTTGCGGCTTCAGCTTTAATCTTTTTTCGTTCATTTGCTATCTGCTCTGCAGCCTTGGCCTGAATCCTGATTACCTCATCTGCATATGTTCTTTCCCTTTCTTCTGCTTCTGCTTTGACGACGGCTATATACTCTGCAGCCCGTTGCCGAACCTGAACCATTCTCTCTGCAGCTTCAGCTTCTCTCCAGGCTATCTCATCAGTATAAGCATTTGATTTTTCCTCAGCTTCAACTCTGGCCTTTTGTTCAGCCGTAATCTTAGCTATGGCCTTTTTCAGCAGCTCAACAGGTTGGGATTTGCATTTCTTTTGGGGCATTACAGTTTATCCAGGCTTGATTATCTTAATTTTGGAAATATATTTATTTTTCCTGCCTTCTTTTCGAAAACTTTTGTTTAAATTTTTCTTGTTGTCATAGCTGTATAACCATTTCAACTGTAACCGGGTATATATTTATAATTTTCGGCATTTTTCTGTTGAAACTGTAAGTTTTATGACAGAATTGACTTTGACAGATATGTCAGAGGATAACCGGGAGAGAGCAGCAGAGCTTCACAAAGGAGTTTGAGGAGATACTTATTGTGACACCTTCGGTACAAAAGCTGTCCGCACAGTTGTAATCATAGCTTTGATAAGAGGTTACGGTCGCATTTCCCGGCCAGGAATAAAAGCTGCAAGTGGTTAACCGGTGAATAACAAGACACCGACAAATATTTCCCATCAGCATAAAGAGTGGGTTTATGGATGAAAAAAGATGCTTGTTATTTATGGTGAACCCAATGTGCGATTCGTGTTTGGGCAAGTGCTAAGGGCAGAAGCACATCGTGTTATTACGACAGATAAGGAGCGATAAGAGTTTGTGATAAGGTTTTGATACGGGAATTATCAAAAAGTCAGAATCAGTCAGAAGTTACAGTTATCTATTTTTACGCCCCATTTGCCGGAGTTATACTCAACAGAGTACTTGATAATATTAGAGACTCACTGATGCTTGCACCGAGAAAACTTACGATTGTCTGCAAGAATCCCTACTATTTTGAAAAAGAACTCCACAGGCATAACATGTCAATCTTTGGAGGATATCTCATCTCATTGTTTATTATGGCATAAGGGGAGTAAAAATCAAGGCGTAAAATGTGAAATTGCGTTTGAGATTGGGCATTTCATTGATTATCCATTGGAGGATTGTATTTGTTATTCAAATTAGTTATTATGCATAAATCCTGAGTTTTAGCAGTGCGGCCGGAACGTTTTGAAAGTTCCGGCGGTGGAGAACGAGGCGAAATTTCAGTTAAGGGAAAATGGCTGTGAAAAGACGTGAATTTTTGCAATTGTGATTTAGGTGAAAGGAATTATGCGATGAATTATTCGACAGAACAGCGAAATCGCTGGATGCTGGCCAGCATTTTTTTTCTGAGCTTTCTGCTGATGTGCGTGTCGTGTGCATATAGCCAGAAGAAAAACAGCGTTAAAAAGTATGAATACAGCTGGGATTCGCTCAAAAAAGTGCCGGTGCCAAAGTGGTTCGATGATGCCAAATTCGGTATCTTTATCCACTGGGGGCCTTACAGTGTGATAGGATATAAGAAGGGAGGGCGTGGTTACGCCGAACACGTACCCAAGCTGCTTTATCGTGACAGTGACCATTATTACGAATATTTGAACAAGAGGTTCGGCGCCTGCCCGCCGGAATTTGGGTATAAAGATATCGTCGGTATGTTTAAGGCGGAGAATTGGGAGCCGGACCAATGGGCAGAGTTGTTTGAAAAAGCAGGGGCCAGATATGTGGTCCTGACGGCAGAACACCATGACGGCTATGCGATGTGGGATTCGGAGATAACGCCGTGGTGTGCGACAAAAATCGGCCCAATGCGGGACCTTGTAGGTGACCTGGGCAAAGCCGTCAGGGCAAAAGGCCTGAAGTATGCCCCATCGTATCACCGGGAGCGGCATACGGGTTTCTTTGCGAAGAAGCTGTACGCGATAAAAAGTCCGTCACACCCGGACATTGCCGAAGAGATTAAACGCCATCCGGAAGCGGCCTCTCTTTACGGGCCTTTCGAATACAGTGATGCCTTTATCAAAGATTATGTCGAGCGCTGGAAGGAGATTCAGCGCAAGTATCAGCCCGACTTTATGTGGATTGATGATATTCCCATCTTCTACAAAGCCAAAGACCACCCGCAGGTGGACAAGTTTAAAGATGCCTGCATGGGTATGATTGCCGATTATTTAAATGCCGCCGGGCAGTGGGGCAAAGAGGTCTATCTCAATAATAAGGGCAGGCACCTGAATTGGCCTGAGGGGGTTGGCTGCAGGGAGAAAGACAACCTTAAACTCGATAACATAGGCACTAAGTGGCAGAACCCGGCAACGCTTGGCACTTCTTACGGTTACATGAAAGCTGAAGAAGAAAAAGATGCCTACAAGTCACCCACAAAACTCATTCACCTCTTGTGTGATGTGGTGAGCAAGAACGGCAATCTATTACTTAATATAGGCCCCCGACCGGATGGCACTATTCCGGAGGGGATGCAAAAGCGGCTCCTGGCAATGGGCAAGTGGCTTGAGGTCAATGGCCAGGCCATTTACGGCACGCGCCCATGGATTACATTCGGCCAAAGTGAGCCCAGGCTTAGATTCACAACCAAAGGCAATATATTGTATGCCATCGCACTCGATAAGCCGGCGGCACCTTTTGTTATCCGAGCGATAAAGCCGAGCGAAGCTGCCAATGTTAAATCGGTCGAACTGCTTGGCTCGGATTCCACCATAGAATGGCTTGTTACAGAAAACGGCATACGCATTACTCCTCCGCAACCGTTGCCCGGCAAATATGCATGGGTATTTAAAATTAAAATGGCCCAGCGGCAGAGGCGTCGGGATTAATCAATTTTCTTATAGAAATCGGCCTCGCGGTCGGACAGTTTTTTCTGTTGAATCATCGTTTGAATCTTTTGCAAGTCGAGGTCTCGCGGCCGGCCGCCGACAGATACTGAGAAGGCAGGGGTAACGGGTGGAAAAGCTTGTAAAAGGAAGCTTATAGATATTGAAGAAATAAATACTGCAAAGACGAGTACAGCTATAACAAAATAACGTGACAGCAATTTAAGCGGTGTAGGAGGGTGAATCTGTGAAGTCTCCGGTTTCAGGGCGGCTTTGGTTATGTAACGGCATCTGTCGCAATATAAGCAATCCATTTGGTCTTTGGCGGTAAGACCGAACTCGCATCTGCCAAATATTTTGGCGGGGGTGTAACGCTTTAATAATGCGATGTTGTTAAACAACGACAAAAAGGCCCCAACAGGACATAAGTATCGACACCAAAAGCGGGTGTAAAAAATTGAGCATATCAAAGCTGCCATTGCTATTATGAATACGGCTGATTGTGGGTTGAAAACGGAGGACTGAAAATTAAAGAACTTAATAAGCGGGTCGGCTTCGAGAGTCGTTTTGTTTCGAGAAAGAAAAAACACAATTACAAAGATAAAAAGGATGACGTATTTAATAAATCTTGCCATTTGCATTTTTTCCGTTGAAGGTATTTGCTTGAATTTTTCAGGGAGAGCAAAGGAGAGCAATTCCTGCGCTGCACCGAATGGGCAGATGTAGCCACAATAAACATTACCGAAGAATATAAGCAGAAGCGGCACGCCGAAAACCAAGAGTGGCGCCGCTGACAATCCTGCTGAAGGAGTGTGCAGCGATAAGACATTCATTATCTGTTCGCTGGAATACTGAACATTGAAGATAAAACCCCCTGCTATAAGGTTAAAACAAAGAACAACCAATCTGCTCCAAAATCCGCCGTAGTAAATTACGAGCAAAGTTAAAGCAACCGTACTAATGAGATATATGGCGGTGATGTCCGGCAGATAATTAGCCCAATAAGATTTTTTACTGACATGAACCTGTGTTCGGCCGAGAATTTGTGTAGAGAATCTTTGGCCTGAGAGACGCAGTGCCGAGAGAACAGCTTGAGAGCTCACAGTGGCACCGGTTACAGCGTGAACATCAGCAAATGGATGGGGGCTGAAAAGCTGACGGTCTTTCAAAGTACGGTACCATTGTGTTAGAAGCTGCAGGTAAGACGGTGTTTCGTTCGAGCGAATGATGTGGAAATCGAGCAATTTGCCGGCCGTATCCACATAGACGGCGAGATTGAACGCTCCGGCAAAACCTCTAACCTCAGGAGCAAAATCTTCAGAGCTAAAGATATAGCCGGACAACTGATTAGAGTCGCTGTAGACTTTGAAGTAACCGACGTTCCGGGCACTTTCGCCGATGGCAGCTGAAGTATGTTTGATTTGTGATTGTCCGGCTAAGGCCTGAGCGGCATTGGCCGGCAGTGAGGGGCTTAGCTTTGCAGCGGCGCCGGCAAGAAAATTCGAGCAAAGAACAACTGACAAACCAACGCCAAAGAGGACGTAGCCAAGGCGGCGCAGCCTGAAAGGACTGGTAAGCAAAAAGCAACCCTGCCGTTTCAATATTCTAAGTGCTGCAGGCGGTATATTAACCAGAAGAAACAGGATAAATATAAGGAGGGTCAATTTAGCACCGAGAACGGGGACAAGAATAAGCGAGGTCAGCAGCCCCCCTGCTGCAGCGCCGAGATGGTCGGCAGTTTCAAGTTTGCTGCCGGCCTTGCCCGTCTCGAAGTTGAAGTCGGCAAGTTGAGCTGCGGCCAAGGGGAAGTAACAGCCGGCACATATACCACACAAAACAAATGTGACGGCAAAAAGTAAGTGAGTTGGCTGCAGAATTGACTCTATCGTGCCAGGGAAAGCTGCAGCCTGTTCAGTGAGCCAAAAGACAATTGCAGAAAGAACTAAAATATGTACGAATATTACTACAAACAGAAGCGTTTCCTTATGGGGCCGTGATTCGTGTTCTGCGGTCCGATTGAGCAGAGTAGAAATTAAAGCCGCACCGGTTGTCAGTCCCACCATAAACAAAGATGAAATAATTCCGATGTACAGATAGAGCGAGCCAAAATAGGTTTGATAGAGATACATCAAGACAATAACGATTCCAATAGCAACCAGGCCGGCTGAGAAAACCAAAAATGTACTGTCAAAGCCGGATTTGCCGCCCTGGGGAGGAGTCTTTAAGATGTAAGTAATTCGCAAAAGGACAAGAACCACAACAGGGATGATGAAGACCAACGGGCCGGCCAAGGCCAAATGTTTAACGAATTTAGCACTCGGCGCATCAGATTGTTTCGCTGCAAGCAGTAAACTATATAAATGCACGAGGGGCCTACTGTCACGATTAACCAAAAGCTTCTCAGGTAAATCCGCACTTGAATAACTTTTGAGAGCGGCAGCAGCCCGGTCGGGCAAATAAACTGAAAGCAAGGCGTCAGGGAGGAAAACATCGCTTCCTTTCTTTATAGAAGCGAAGCGGTCCTTCAATATGCCGGGTTCGGCGGAGAGAGTTTCAGAATCCGATGCAATAAACCAGGTGTCTTTGCCGGGGGTCAGAACAGTTCGTGCAAAAACTTTCTCGAGTGTCATTTTCGTCGAAGCACCGAGATTGATTAGTTCGGTGCCCATAATGTTTTCACCGCCTGGGATGCGAATACCCAGCACGCCATTGGGTGTCAGGGAATCTTTGATGTGGCGATAAAATTCAAGCGTGTAAAATCGATTCAAAATCGAGCTGGTTGCATCGGGCAGATTGATGATTACCAGGTCAAATAGTTGTTTGTTTTCAGCAAGCAGTGAACGAACGTCGCCGGTAAATTGATGCAGGCGCCTATCGACAATTTTAAGTTCCGGGGGTAAAAACTTGTTGAGTTTCTGAACATATTGGCCGTCACAGTGTGCCCAGGTTATACTGTCAATCTGCGGCAGGAGCAGAAGCTGGTGACACAGTCCCAGGCCTGAGCCGATGACCAGAATTCTTTTTGCATCAGGGTTTTGGCAGAGATTAAGAGCTGCTATTCGGGCGTATGTGCTTTTATCAGGAAGGGCTTCGACGACACTGCCCTGGCGAACAGCCACCCATTGTCCCTGGTATGTTCCATAAAGATACTCAGCCTGTGCGGTTTGAAAAGAACCAATAAGTGCATCGGCGGGAAGCAGTTTTGTCCACTTTACGGTCCGCACATAACGCATTAAAGGTTTATCAACGCCGAAGGCAAGACAAATGAGAAAAGAAAAAGTAAGCACAAAAGAAAGGACAGTAACTGCATAAGGTAAACGCATCCTTTTCTTAGGCACTTGCAGGGGTATGGTTTGTGCAGGCGTCTTAACAAGAGAGACGCAAAATACCGAGAGCGAGATAATAAAAGCAAGTATAAAGAAAATCTTTATCAGGCCTGCCCCAAGCGCCAAAAGGACAGTAACGCCAAGGCCGCCTAAGAAACTTCCTGCTGCTTCGGTAATATATACGCTTGAGACAGGGAGTTTTTGGTCCTGCCGGACCCATCTGCAGGCAAGAGGAAACAATATTCCGGTGATAATGCTTACCGGAGCGTTGACAACTATCGATAAAAGCAGAATAGTGCGTATGGGCAGAAGCGCAAAGGATTCGATGCCTGCTATCTCGCGTGCCTGAATAATCAGTATCAATTGAAGAGCAAAGGCCGGCAGATAAGCCAGAAAAAGAAGCTCGATGTTTTTTAGCAATTTTTCAGCAAAGTTTTTGGCCCTGTAAATAAGTACCGCCCCCAAGCCGACCCACAAGAACCACGATGCAAAAAAGAGACCGACACTGATGTCATTGCCTTCAAAAGTGGTAATAAACTCACGGAAGAGCAGGGTCTGAGCGGCGATAGTGAACAGGCCATAACTAAATATCAGGAGACGGCGAGTAAATTTCATTTTTCGTCCTCACCGAAAACGACTGCCTGGAATACCAGAAAGTCAGCCCCGGTCTTCCAGGCGTCGGCAGGTAGCCTGGCTTTTAGAGACAACTGAGTGAGCATTTGGTTGAGGTCCCAGCCCTGTTCAGGAGCGACCTGCGGCAGAAAAACAGCAGAGCGGCCATTCTTTCTCAAAACGACACCGTCAATGCCAACTTTAATGTCATTTGGTGAAGCAACAGCTTCAGGCGTTGTCAGGGCGGATATTTCAATTGTAATATCATTACATTCGGTCTGTGTTACCGGCAAAAAACGTCTATCGTTGAAGGCTGCGTTAATTGCATTTGTGATGACGGAAGAGTACAAAGGGCGCTGCGGAAAGATGTCACCTATGCAGCCTCTAAGCGTGGGATTTTGCGGGCCGGGGACTTTGTTGGGGTCGGGGACTTTTTTGAGCGTAACAAATGCCGCCCGAGGCGCCCTCATTGCGTCGTTGATTGTAAGGCCCAGCTCGGAAGCCTGTGGGACCCTTCGTTTTTGCAGGGCGTAAGCTATTGATTGCCGGGCCAAAGTCAAAAGCTGTTTTTTATCTTCGTCAGTTAATTCGGAGGTTTTTGTCTGAGGTTGTATTTGCGGGCGTTTTTGCCAGGAGCCGGAAAAGGCAGCCGAGAGGTAACTTACCGAGTTGGTGAAATCGCCGGTTAGTTGGCCGGAAGTTGTATATTCTACCAGAGTAGCCTTAGCGTCATTGGGTAACATAGAGAGTAATATCGCTATTGGAATAGCCCCGCATATTGTTGCGCCGGTTTTCTGCTTATACTCCAGGAAACCCTTACTATCTAAGGCGGCGATATATTCATACGCTCCCATATCAAGTTTGCGAATTTGCTCGGGCACATTTTTCGTGAAGGGGGCATAACTATGGACGTGGCCATAATGTGTAAAATCCGAACTTGCAATCACAAGGGTTTCATTATCAACTAAACTACTCAGGACAGCGGCGGCTTTGTCAATTGTATTTATTGAGCAACTGCCTGCCACAATAGGTACAAGCTTAAAATTCTGCTGTTGGAACTGCAGCAGGGGCAGTTCTATCTGGACGCTGTGTTCGTATTTGTGCGCCTGCGGAATGTTCTGGAACATAGAAAATCTGAGCAGCTTATTGATAAAATCAACATCGAGCGGTATCTGTCCCATAGGGGTTTGGTAATGGGTTACCCTGGGGACACTTAGAAGCTCTTCAAGATACGTACGATGACTTGGGCCAATAATGACAATGCGTTTGTATTTTTTACCGGTGGTTTTAAGGGCCGAAGCTGCTGTTTGGCCTGAATATCGGTAACCGGCATGCGGCAGAATCAAGGCAATGACGTCATTTACATGTTGAACCTGGGCTTTGTCGAAGAATCCGTTGATTTGCTCTGTTAGTTTCCGGGCATCGGCGGTGTACCAACTCCCGGCAAGGGATGAATTAAGAACGATTTTGGGGGGCTTTGGTTTCTGAGGTTCGGCTGTTTTGTTTGGCACTGCTGCTTCTTTGGGTTCTGCAATAGTGTTCGTGGCTTTTGGAGTCTCTTTGGCCGAATCAGGAGTTTTTCGGGAGCATCCCTGGATTAGGAGTACAGAGAAAATAACCATTAACATCAGGATGAAACAGGACAGATGCCTTTTTGAGGATGGACTGCGAATTTGTTTGTTCATATCAACCGCTCCATTTACTTTGCTTATGAATATTTTTCAAAGGTGCCATAGGGCCGGGGTATTTTTTAAGTCGCACAGCCCGGATAAATTTACGCGGCACAGCTTTTTTTGCCAGAGCTGCGAGGCCGAGTAAACCTGCAGAGGCCGCTTTTATTAATTTGATAATAAATTTTCGGCGTGTCATTTCCAAACTCCATATATTTCTTTGCCACAATCGGGGCAGCGGCCGTCTTTGAGACGATTTTGCAGGATAGTATAGCCACTGCGTTCGATGAGCAAGACTTTGCAGGACGGGCAATAGGTGTTCTGGCCTCGCTCTGAACTGATATTTCCAATATAAACGTAATCGAGCCCTTCGCTGATTGCGATTTCACGGGCCATATCCAGTGTTTTTTCCGAAGTTGGCGGCAGATGGCGCATTTTGTACTGCGGGAAGAAACGCGAAAAGTGCAAAGGAGTTTCGGCGCCGAGATTTGTTTTGACCCAGTGGGCAAGCTGTCTTATCTGCTCAGGCTCGTCATTCAGTGTCGGAATAATCAGGTTGGTAACTTCAACCAGGACACCTTCGGCCTTTGCTGAAATCATGGCATTTTGAACGGGTTTTAATGTCGCCGAACAAACCCTGCGGTAAAAGTCATCGGTCATACCTTTTAAATCTATGTTGGCTGCATCGATATATTTTAGCAGGTGTTTCCATGGCTGCTGGTTTATGTAACCGGCTGTTACAAGGACACTACGTATATTTTCCTGTGCCGCCAGCTTTGCGGTGTCGTAGGTGTATTCGTAAAATATAATCGGGTCACTATAGGTATATGCCAGCGAAGGGCAATGGTAATGTTTGGCAATTTCGAGGAGTTTTTGAGGTGGATAAAACGCCGCCTCGACGTCTTCGGGATTGGCCTGTGATATTTCCCAGTTCTGGCAGTTTCTGCAATGCAGGTTGCAGCCAACGGTTGCGACCGAAAGAATTGGCGTGCCGGGCAAAAAATGAAAAAGCGGTTTTTTTTCGACAGGGTCAATATTGACAGAGCAGGGGAAGCCATACACCACCGTTTTCAATACACCATCGATATTGACTCTGACGCGACACTCACCACTTTGGCCGGGCTCAATTATGCAATTTTTGGGACATAATTCACACTGGACCTTCAATTTTAAGCCTCACTTTTTACAGCATACCGGGCGAAACAGTTAAAACACCGGGCTATATTCTTTTATGATACAGAAGCAAAAAACAGCGAACCTATATTGTCAAAAAAGCCCTGACATCGTTATATACAATTATAACAAATTCTCAGGAATGTTTGTAATGTGAAAACACAAACGGTAAATTAAATGAGAATGCCGGCGATTGCAGCGGTCATAAAGGCCGCTAATGAGCCGCCGAGCATTGCTTTCAGCCCCAGCTTTGCGAAATCTTTTCTGCGGCCGGGCACCAGTGCCCCGTATCCGCCAATCAGAATGGCGATTGAGCCGAAATTTGCAAAGCCGCAGAGGGCGTATGTTGCAATTGTGAAAGACCTCTGTGAAATCATTTCCCTTGACTTGACGAGGTCTATATAAGCTACAAACTCGTTTAAGATGGTCTTTTTGCCGAGAAGCATACCGACGGTATCCGCATCCTTCCATTCGACACCCATAACCCAGGCGAGAGGCGCGCACAACCAGCCAAGCATTCGCTCCAGGGTAAGAGGCGCACCTAACACATCTGGTAATAATAACAGCAGCCAATTGAATAAGGCGACAAACGCTATGAAACAAATGAGCATTGCGGCTATGTTGATTGCCAGTTTTGTTCCTTCCGAGGCGCCGCGGCAGGCGGCATCGAGAATGTTGACATCCTTTTTGGGGATTTCGACTTTAATAATTCCTTTAGTCAGAGATTTTTCAGTTTCCGGCAGTATAATTTTTGCAATGACCAGTGCGGCCGGTGCTGAAATGATTGATGCGGTCAAAAGATGGCCGGGGTCTGCCCCAAGGCCTGCGTAGGCGGCTAAAGTAGCACCGGAGATAGTTGCCATACCGCCTGTCATTAGCGCCATCAATTCCGAACGAGTCATTGTCCTGATATAGGGCTGAATGACAAGCGGGGCCTCGGCCATTCCAACAAAGACATTCGCTGCAGTGGCAAGAGATTCGGAACCTGATACATCCATAATGTATAGCATCACTTTGGCCATAAACTCGACGACCTTCTGCAATACGCCAAGGTAGAAAAGCACGGCCATTAAGGACGATACGAAAACTATGGTTGGGAGTACCGAAAAGGCAAAGAAGTGCTCCTTGAAGTCGGAGCCGAAAACGAACTCTGCGCCGGCATCTGAAAACCCCACGACCTGCGTGACGGCAATGCGGACATAAGAAAAAATCATCCGGCCGGGGGATGTCCATAAAATTAAAGCAGCAAGAATGAACTGAAGCACAATGCCGCTTAGAATCAGCCGAAAGTTCATCCGCCTGCGGTCAGCCGACAATGCCCACGCCAGCAGGAGCATTACCACAAGTCCAATTAAACTGACAAGACGCTGCATATAAGATTAATTCTTTCTTAACATGGTTTTTCAGCCAATAACAAATGAACTTATTATTCATATCGGTATTCTCGTCGATTCTCCTGCAACAATATCCGGTTCTGATTGGTGTGTGTTGGCGAGATTGCAGGGTTAGAGTAAAATGCAAATATTCGGTTGATTTTGCAGGTTTTGTCTTTGATAAGGCAAAAATCTCGGCTATAATTCAATGAAGGTTGTAAGCAAGAGTGGTATTTTGCGCCTGTAGCTCAATTGGATAGAGCGTCGGTCTACGGAACCGAAGGTTAGGGGTTCGAGCCCTCTCAGGCGTGTTTTCACAGGCCGTTCAAAAACGGTTGGTAACAAATGTTTTCTTTGTGGTGGATAGTATTTTTGTTCTGAAAAAGGCTGGGTTTGTTCAGGCGTGCTGAGAGGTTAAAGGAGCTAAATATATGCCGGAAGAACTAATCGGGATAATAGGAGGGACGGGCTTAGGCGATGAATTGGCCCGGCATATGGAAGATGAACAGTTTAAGGATGTCAAGACGCCGTTCGGCAAGCCAAGCACAAGTATTATAGTAGGCAGGATGGGCCAAAGGAAAATAGCATTTTTGAACCGGCACGGCCAGGGACATAAGCTTTCGCCAAGCGAGATTCCATTTGCTGCGAATATTTTTGCACTTAAAAAACTTGGTGTTCGTACAATTATAGCAAGCGGAGCTGTAGGGTCACTTCGGGAAAAAATCGCACCGGGTGATTTGGTCATCGTTGACCAGCTTATCGATAAAACCTTCAAACGACAAAACACGTTCTTCGGCGGGTTTGGTGTGGTGCATTGCGAGATGGGCCAGCCTGTCTGCCGGCGACTTGTAAAGGTACTTGTCGAGACAGCTAAAAACATCGATGTAAGGACCCATCCAAAAGGCACCTATGTCTGTATGGAAGGGCCGCAATTTTCCACACGGGCAGAATCATTAATGCATCAAAGCTGGGGCGGTGATTTGATTGGGATGACAGCTATGCCGGAGGCGAAATTGGCCAGAGAGGCACAAATCTGCTACGGATTAGTTGCCTTAGCCAGTGATTACGACTGCTGGAGGCCACACGAAGAAATAAAAGATAAACAAACACTGCTGCGTGAGATAACCGGAAATTTGCAAATGGCAACAGAAAATTGTCTGAAACTTATCGAGGCGGTTCTGGAAAGCGACGGCGGGCTTGCCAGTGATGACTGTTATTGTAGAAAGAGCCTGGAGCTGGCAGTTTGGACCGACCAAAGCCGAATTGAGGAGTCTGATAAAGAAAGATTAAAAGTGCTTTTTGAATAGCCCAGGGCCTTGACAATGAACCGGACTTTGATATAGTACGTGTCAAAACGTATCGGTTTTAGAAAGGTAACTAAATTTGAAAGGATAATCAAAATGAGAAGACCGGCAGTGAAGACAATCGTTTTAGCAGTTAGTATTTTACTTGTTGTGGCGTTGTTTTACGGCTGCAAAGAACAAACTCCGGAGGATACAAAGTCGATTCTGAGAAAAAGCAGGTTAATAGCCACTGAAAATACGCAGCTAAAAAAGGAATTAGCAACGAGTGAAGAGAAAATAGAAAAGCTAAAAGGGCAGATTGAAGAACATCAGGAAAAAGTAAAAAGGCTGGAGGAGGCGGTAAGAAAAAGCTCTGAGGAATTAGTAGGAACAGTTTTTATGGGCCTTGCCGAAGACAGTTTGGAGTTGACGACGGAAAATACAGCACTCAAGGCAGAAATAGAGGAGCTTAAGAAAGAACTGGAAGCTCTAAAACAACCCCACCCCTGACCCTTCGTAAGCTGTTGTTAATCAGCGTTGTGGCAGAGTTTTCGAGCGGCTTTTACACAATCCGGCAGTTTTTTGTTGGGGTAGTGTTTTTGCATTGCTGCTGCAACAAAGCCCACAAACATAGGCTGTGGATTGAGCGGTCTCGAAGTCAGACAGGGATGTGCCTGTGTACCGACGAAAAAGGGGTGGGACGGAATTTCCAGTATCTGCATTATAGGCTGATTGGGGGCTTTTCCTGAAAACACCAGGCCGGCCTTTTCCAGCGGCTCAATATAACGCGGGTCAACTTCATAACGATGCCTAAAACGCATTCTAACAGAACTGACCCTGCCGAAAAGTTTCCAGGCAAAGGTGTGAGATTTTAATTCTATATCCTTACCGCCGAGCCGCATATTTCCTCCGAGACCTTCGATTTTTTTCTGCTCCGGCAATGTGTCAATTACCGGCTCGGCGCAATCCGGTTCAATCTCGGTGCTGTTGGCTTTTTTAAGCCCACAAACATTTCGGGCGAATTCTATAACAGCCATTTGAAAGCCAAAGCATAATCCGAGGTACGGTAAATTGTTTTCTCTTGCATATTTTATGCAGGATATTTTCCCTTCCGCTCCGCGTGTACCAAATCCGCCGGGCACAATTATGCCGTCAACGCCGTCGAGATGCTCAGCAACATTTTCATCATTGATATTGGTTGTCTCAATCCATTTGATTTTGACTTTGCAGCCAAGGACAATACCCGTATGTTCAAGAGCATTGATTATAGATGCGTAGCTGTCTCTTACGGATGTGTATTTACCCGTGATGCCGATGGTTATCTCGTGGTCAGCGGTGTCGATTTTGTCGGTGAAATCACACCATTTTGCCCAGGCCTTTCTTTCGTGCCTCAGGTCGATTCTGTCCTCGATTTTCAACATTCTGATGACCTCAAAATCGAGCCCCCCTTCTCTGAGCATAGCCGGTATCATATAAATGCTGGCGGTATCAGGCAGACTTATGACCCTTTTGAAGGGTACATTGCTGTATATACTTATTTTTTGCCGGGCTTTTTCATTAACGGGACTGGCAGCCCTGCAGACAATGATGTCCGGCTGAATGCCGCACTGCATAAGCTGTTTTATTCCTAACTGGGCGGCCTTTGATTTTTGCTCACCGAGGGTCTTTGGTTCCAGTATATATGTCAGAGCCACGAAGCAGCAGCTATTGGGTCCTTCTTCGTAAGCGAGTTCACGTATCGCTTCGATGTAATAGGCATTTTCCAGGTCTCCGACCGTGCCGCCAATTTCGACAAATATAATATCAGCGTCGGTTTTTACGGCCAATTCCCGCAGTTTCAGTTTGACCTCGCCTGTAACATGGGGAATCATCTGAACGTCTCTGCCGAGATAGCCGCCGTGACGCTCCTTGTGCAGAACCAAGCTGAAGATTTGTCCGCTCGTGGCAAAATTCTCTCTGCTTAGCTGCTGGTTGAGTATTCTTTCATAGGTGCCCAAATCCATATCGCATTCCATACCATCGTCGAGTACAAACACCTCACCGTGGCGAAAAGGATTAAGTGTACCGGAATCTATGTTCAGGTATCCCTCAAGCTTAATCGGTGCGACTTTAAGGCCTTTATCCTGACAGAGCATAGCCAGGCAGGATGAAGATATCCCTTTACCCAGGCCGCTCATCACAGTGCCCGAGACAATGACATAACGGGTTTTTCCCTTTTTGTAGCCGTCGGGTATGGGCGAGAAAAATTCACTGTCTGCCGAAATGCTACTCGTTGACGCTAATAAATCATTATCATTTGACATTAACTTTACCTTTTTTCTTGAACGACAGATTAAACTGATTTTACCTTTTTATATCTTTTCACGAAATCGGTGTATTGCTCTGGTGTATCTATGCCGTCACAGGTATGTGCGACCTTGCCAACCAATATCGAGTACCCATTCTCGATGGCCCGCAATTGTTCGAGTTTTTCGGTTTTTTCCAGATTGCTCTGCGGCAAAGCGGTAATCTTCAATAGAAATTCCTTGCGATAAGCGTAAATCCCGATATGTCGTAAATACTGTCGAGTTTCGCCGATACCGGATTTTTCCCGGTCGTAGGGGATAGGAGCCCGCGAGAAATAAATCGCCCTGCCGTTGCAATCGGTGATGACCTTTACGATGTTAGCATCGACAATCTGCTGTGGGTTTTGGAAATCGGCGGCGAGTGTGGCCATCGGGCAATCGGGATTGTCTATGAGCAGTTGAGCGAGGAGGTCAATATTTTGCGGGCTAATTTCCGGCTCATCAGCCTGGAGGTTGACCACAATATCGACTTCCATATTGGCAACGGCCTCAGCGATTCGGTCGGTGCCGCTTTTGTGTTCGGTCGAGGTCAGAACACATTCGGCGCCAAACGTATCGGCAGCGGCGATAATTCTTTCATCATCGGCAGCTATTATGACCTTTTGAGGTAATTTTGCCAGGCAGGCCTGCTCCCAGGTGTGCTGGATGAGAAATTTGCCCGTATCTCTGGCGAGAACCTTACCGGCGAATCTTGTAGAGCCGTAACGAGCTGGAATACAAGCTAAAACTCTCACTCTTTGTTAAACCTTCCCGCCAGCAGTATTTTGGCCGAGTATGTGGTAAAGATTAACAGGGAAAACTATTGCCGCAGGAATTACGCAGCAATAGTAAATCCAACTGGGCTCTTATGGTAAGAGCAAACCTGTGATTTGTCAACAGGGTAAAATAGTTTCTTTTTGAAAAAAGTTGCATATTCGTGTCACATTACCGGATGAGCCATGTGGGTGTCTATTTGAGACGCCGACAGCGGTGTTCGGTAAATATTAGCAATTGCAGACTTGCAATACTGAGCAAAGTGGATATACTTATCAGCTACGCGGCTTTTGATAAGACCTTTTATTACAATTTGAAAGGATTTTTTAATGGCTGAGAATATTTTAGCTGCAGGGAAAATAACAATTTCCGGAATCGATTTGATAATTATCGTTACTTATCTGATTGGAATAATGGTTATTGGCATCTGGGCGGGCTACAGGAAAAAGGCCTCAAGTACGCAGTTTTTTCTGGCGGGCAGGTCGCTGAGATGGCCGATTATCGGTGCTGCATTGTTCACAGCAAATATTTCGACCATCCACCTTGTGGGTCTTGCTGCGGATGGATACAGAATCGGGCTTGTTGTGGGTAATTTCGAATGGATGGCTTCATTTTGTCTAATCATTTTAGGGCTTGTCTTTGTTCCATTCTATTTCAGAAACAAACTTAACACGCTGCCGGAATACTTAGAGAAACGATACAGCCCTGCATCGCGCACTGTTATGGCATTCATAGCAATCCTTGGTGCTCTGTTAATCCATATAGGGATAAGTCTTTACGCCGGTGCGAAAGTTCTGGAGCATTTCTTTGGGATGAATATGTACATCTCAATCATCGGTATAGCGACCATAACCGCAATTTATACCATCATCGGCGGGCTCAAAGCGGTCGTCGTTACCGATGCGATTCAGGCGGTCCTGCTTCTGCTTGGTGCGGCGGTGCTGACGATAGCAGCGATATTTGCCCTGCCAGCTTGCGGTATCGAATCATTGGCACAATTCAAAGAGGCAATCAGGCCTGCACAGACAAATATGCTTCACCCTATTCATAATGCCCAGGGACAGTTGAATGAGTATTCCTGGATATCGGTGCTGCTGGGTTATCCGATACTTGGCATCTGGTACTGGTGTACGGACCAGACAATTGTGCAGAAAATACTCGGAGCTAAAACCGAGCGTGACGGGCAGAACGGAGCAATTTTTGCAGGCTTCCTCAAGATTCTGCCTGTTTTTTTGATGGTTTTGCCGGGTGTTCTGGGTTATGTCCTTTTCAAAGACCAAATCGGCGCCGACAACAATAAGACACTGCTTGTACTGATGGAGGAGCTTTTACCTGTCGGCTTGAGAGGACTGATGGCTGCCGGATTGCTTGCGGCTTTGATGAGCACGATTGAAGCGGCCCTTAACAGCACGGCGACGGTTACCGCTGAAGATATTGTCAAACGGCTAAGGCCCCAGACAAAAGACAGAACGCTGGTCTTGGTCGGCAGGGTTACCGCCTGTGTGGTAATACTTCTTGCGATGGCATGGTCAACTCAGGGTGGAAGGTTCAAAAGTATTTTCGTGGCAATCAACAAGATACCTATGATTTTTGCACCGTCAATTACTTGTGTTTTCATCTGGGGAGTCTTCTGGCGTCGGGGCACAAAACAGGCGGCCCTGACAACTCTTATTGCCGGCTTCATAGCAGGGGCAATATACTTCATTATCGACCTGCCGGCCTTCGGTGATGTGCAGTATGTAACCGACCCTGTCAAAGGATTGGGGATTCCCTTTATGCAGGTGGGCTGGTGGCTGTTCTGCTTCTGCAGCGTGGTTTATGTGATAGTCAGTCTATTGACGCCAAAGCCGGCAGCGGAACAACTGGAGAACCTTTGCTGGGAGCATCCGCTAAGAGCCATTTTATCCGGAAAATTCAAAGGCATAACCGACCCGAGATTTTTTGCCGGCCTGCTGTTTGTTATAATGGTTGTTTTGTATTATATGCTTCGCTAAGGGGTAAAAAGGAAATAGTTGTATGATTACGAAAAAGCAACAGAGGGAAGTTATCGAAAAAAGTCTGGAATGTCTGAAGAAGGCGGGAATTGTCATAACTGCGAAAGAAGCGGCAAGCATAGAGACGGCTGATTTCGGCCTGAGCGATATTAAAAACACCGGTCTTACAATACTTGTGTACGTGAACACCAAAAGGGTCTGTGCAAAAGAGCTGATAATGCTGCCGGGACAAACCTGCCCTGAGCACAGGCATCCGCCGGTAGAGGCCGAGCCCGGCAAAGAAGAAACCTTTCGCTGCCGATGGGGAAAAGTTTATCTGTACGAAGAAGGAGAAAAAACAAAAGACCCGAAGTGCACACCACCAAAGGGCAGCGAACAATACTACACTGTCTGGAATGAAATTGAACTTAATCCGGGCCAGCAATATACTCTGTTGCCCAACAGATGGCACTGGTTCCAGGCGGGCCCGGAAGGGGCGATTGTCTCAGAGTTTTCCACCAAAAGCAGAGATGAGCTGGATGAATTCACCGACCCGAACATCAAGCGCGAGACAATTGTTACAGATTGATGTGGGATTGGTTGATATACATCAGCAGGTGGTTTTAGTTCTTATAATTGGTACAGCTTTATTGTCTCTTCCATCGACTTTATGCCGGATGCACCCGGTGCACTGACGCAGCAGGCCCCTGCCGCATTGGCAAATCGGCATATCTTCTCAAGACTCCATCCTTTGACCATACCAGCAAGGAATCCTGCTACAAAAGCATCACCGGCACCGAGCGTGTCGACAACTGATTCGACTTTGAAGGCAGGTGAGGTAAATTCATTGTTGGTGGTTTTGACATAACAGCCTTCGGAGCCAAGTTTAATGACCACTGTTTTGATTCCATAATTCAAGAAGGTATTTGCAATCTCGGGTGTATTTTTTTTGCCGGTCAGCATTTGCGCTTCTTCAAGACTTGGAAGGAATATATCGACGTGTTCAAGGCAGGGTTCAAGAATGCTCATCCATCTGCCATCGGCATCCCAGGCGGTATCCAGGGATGTTGTAACACCGGCTTGTTTTGCTTTAGCGAGGATTCGTGCCATAGGTTTGCCGTCCAGTCCCGGCACGAGAAAGGCAGCGGCGACGTGAAGGATTTTGGCGTCCTTTATGAGAGAGAAATTCACATCATTTTCGGTCATTCGGGAATTGGCGCCGCTGTAGTGCAGAAAGGACCTTTCACCGCCGGGACTGACGAGCACAACCGTTGATGAAGTGAGCGTCTGAGGGTCTCTTACGAGGCCTGTTGTGTCCAGATTATTTTCCTGCATCAGATTGCTCAGAAAGTCGCCAAATGTGTCAGTCCCTATTTTCCCGATGACACTCGTTTCGATTCCGAGTTTGCCGAGCGCCACGGCGGTATTGCAGGCGCAGCCGCCATTGTGCAGCGATATATTGTTGACAAATATCGCCCTGCCCTTTTGCGGCATAGCCTCTACGGAGGTGACCACCACATCGGCGGTAAACTGTCCAAGACAAACGACATCAGACATACTATATAAACCTTCCAGCCGGTAATTTTTACAGCGATAGTAAAGATAATGGAAAGATTTGTCAACAAGGCCAAAAGTATTTCCCGGCCATCCCAAAATTTATTCAAAAAATGCTTGACAAAAGTAATGGATTTTGGTTTAATGTTAGTGTTATGAGGCAAATTAACCGTTCAAATACCGGTAACTGGTGGTGGCCTGTGGGATAAACCCAACAGGCGAGCGGTAATTTGCTATAAAAAATTTGTTAGATTTGAGAAAAGGCAGCCTGTTGGAAAAGCAGGCTGTTTTTTTATTTGAATTTTCGCACTTTTGTGGATAAATATTAAGATAAAGGGCAATAAAAATGGATGATTATAAACAAATAATACGCGGCGCCGAGCCCGGACAAATCGTGCCTATTGTCAAACGCATCGATATGGAAGAGCCGGTGGATTTTTTTGCGAAACTGAGCGACTACGGACGTGCTGAAAACAGCTGTTTGTTTGAGTCCAGAGAGTACCTGGCGGGCAGCAGCGCACTGAGCTTCGGCACGGCAAAGCCGGCACTTTACCTTACCGGCACCGGTCAGGAATTTTCCATCAAAGCCCTCAGCAAAACCGGCAGGCGGATGCTCGAATATTTGTCTGCTGATAAAGGGCGGTTTGGCTTTTGTGAATCGGTCGAATTCGGTTCGGAAACAATAAGCGGAAGAATTAAACAGGTCCAGAGAACAGTCGATGAACAATCGCGGCTAAAAAGTATAAATCAAATGGATGTATTACGGGCGGTTGCATTTGCATTTCGTCTTGCCAGTAAGCCTTTCCGAGTAACCTGCGGATTGCTGGGAGCTATAAGCTATGATTTTATAGACCAGTTTGAAAAACTCCCCTCCAGTGGGGACGACCTGCTCGGCAATCCCGATTATGAGCTTTATTTTGCCGACAATATTTTCCTGATGGACCATGAACATAACAGCGGCTACGTTATAGTTAATGTGATAATAACCAATGGAGACCGTGAGGCGGCGATAACCGAGGCGCAGGAGTGCTTTGATTACTATTCCAATATCGCAAGGTTCGATGCACCAAAAGGACAAAAATATACAGGTCCTATTGAGCCGGCTTCAAGCGATACAAACCAGGCTGAATATGAAGCGATGGTAAAGGCCGCCAAGCAGCATATCATTGACGGCGATATTTTGCAGGTTGTTCTTAGCAGAACGAAATTAGAGCCTTGTCCCGATGAGCCATTAGATGTTTATAAGCGACTCAGACAATTAAACCCTTCGCCGTATATGTTTTATCTGAATACCGCCAATACGATATTGTTAGGCTCCAGCCCGGAGCTGAATTTGCGTGTGAGCGGCGCCGAGAAGCGTGATGTGGAGATAAGGCCGATAGCAGGCACAAAACCCAGAGGTAAAATCGGAAATGAAATTGATGCCGATACCGATTTCAGGTATGAGGCGGAGCTAAAACTCGACCGTAAGGAGCTGGCTGAACATATAATGCTGGTTGATTTGGCCAGGAATGACATTGCCCGTGTGGCCAGGGCGGGCAGCAGAGTTGTTACGGAACTACTGACGGCAGAGAAATATGCTTCCGTGCAGCATCTGGTAAGTAATGTCAAAGGTACGCTCGCAGACGAACTCGACGCACTCAGTGCATATCTTGCGACGATGAACATGGGGACACTTACAGGGGCGCCTAAGATTGAAGCAATGAAACTAATACGTCAGTTTGAGAAGACCAAACGCGGTTACTACGGCGGCGCGGTAATGTATCTGACCGTTGACGGCCAATTTGATAGTTGTATTACAATAAGGAGTCTGCAGGTCAAGGACCATACGGCTTATATTCGGGTTGGTGCAGGCATCGTACACGATAGTGTGCCAAAGACTGAATTTGAAGAAACAGAGCATAAAGCAAAGTCGTGTTCGCGTGCGGTCCGTGGAGAATAAAAAGAAACAGACAGCGATAAACAAGCTATGCGCTAATTAGCTTAAAAAGGACAAAGTCTTATGGAAGATATAAGCAGAAAAGTTTTGTTCATTGATAATTTTGATTCGTTCACCTACAATCTTGTCGATGATTTTTGTAAGCGGAATTGTCTGGCCAAGGTTTATCGTGCAGACATCACACTTGAGGAACTGCGTGCTTTATCTGATGAATTCGGTCCCGACTTGCTTTTGATTTCGCCGGGACCGGGCACGCCTGATACTGCGGGAGTAACACTGTCGGCCATCGATTATTTCAAAGATAAGCTGCCCATTTTCGGGGTGTGTCTTGGCTTTCAATCGATAGTACAGTATTTTGGCGGTAAGATTGGCCATGCGCCGGAACCGATACATGGTAAGCCTTCGAGAGTTACACATAACCAAAAGGGATTATTTGCCGGAGTTGAAAACCCGCTGCAGGCGGGACGATATCACAGTCTTTGCGCCGTGGAGCTGCCGGATTGCCTGGAACAGACAGCCCGGTTCGAGCAGATTGTAATGGGTGTTCGGCACAAAGAGCTGCCGATATTCGGCGTTCAATTTCATCCTGAAAGCATTCTGACACCGGCCGGCGGCAAAATAATCGAAAATGCTTTGTCAATGGCTACAGCAAATAAAAAATGAGGACTTAAGATGGCAGCGATAACCGAATTTATTGAATCCTTACTTGCAGGTAAAGATTTGAGTTTTGAGCAGGCAACGCAGCTCCTGGATATTATTTTTGAGGGTGAAGTGGCGGAAGTCCAGATTGCGGCGTTCCTTACCGCAATGAGGGCCAAAGGCCCAACAGCAGCGGAACTGGCGGGGCTGGCTAAATCACTGCGAAACCATGCGGTTGCAGTTAAGGTCAATGTAGATAATTCGGTCGACACCTGCGGGACGGGCGGAGCAGCAATAAAAACTTTTAATATCTCAACTGCATCGGCGCTGGTGGCAGCAGGGGCCGGGGTTTATGTCGCCAAGCACGGCAATCGTGGAATAACCAGCAGTTGCGGCTCGGCAGATGTACTCGAGGCATTAGGAGTTGAAATAGATTCCTCCGCTGAAACCGTGGCAGAATGTATCAAAGAGGCACACGTGGGATTTATGTTTGCTCCTATGTTTCATCCTGCAATGAAATATGTCCAGCCGACACGAAAAGGGCTGGGATTCAGGACGGTCTTTAACCTACTGGGGCCTCTGGCTAATCCTGCCAATGCGGCGGCACAGGTGATGGGAGTTGCTGATGAAAGTCTGATGGAGACGATGATAGAGGCGCTAAAACTACTTGGGGTGCAGAGGGCGCTGGTGGTGCACAGCGATGGGCTGGATGAAATAAGCACAGCAGGTGTTACCAAAATAGCGGAGCTAAGAAACGGCCGAATTACAAATACAGAACTTGACCCGGAAAATTTGGGTTTCAAGCCAGCCGACATCAATAGCTTGGCAGTAAGCGATGCCAAGACAAGCGCAACAATAATCAAAGAGATTTTAAGCGGCAAAGAGGATGGGCCGGGCAAAGATATAGTTGTCCTTAACGCCGCTGCTGCGATAATTGTCGCCGGTCTTGCAGATGATTTTGAATCGGCAATCAAAATTGCAGAAGCTTCGGTC
>CAYXPG010000004.1:31459-32922 GCA_964467205.1 uncultured Pirellulales bacterium
AATAAAAAGTGAGTCTTATATTCAGAAGTTTTTTACGATAGTTTATTTATACTTTTTAAATTATATGCTGATAGTGAAAGTTAAAATTTGTGGTATTACCAATTACGAAGATGCTATGGCGGCAGTGGATATGGGTGCGGATTTGCTGGGTTTTAATTTTTATCCAAAAAGCCCGCGATGTATAACCGCCGAGGAGGCAACAGAGATAATAAATAAACTGCCGGGGTTTATAGATATTGCAGGGGTGTTTGTGAATGCTTCTTTTGAACAAATCCAGGAGGTGATAAATCAATGCCAGCTAAACTGGGTTCAGCTCCACGGCGATGAAGACCCGCAGTTCTGCCAACAATTTGACTCGCTGAATATAAAGACTATGAAGGCGCTGCGAGTGAAAGACCGGAAGGATATTGAAAAGGCGGATAGTTTTTTCACAGATGCTATTTTGCTGGACGCTTACCATCCTGAAAAATACGGTGGCACTGGAGAGAGCTTTGACTGGAGTATCATTGGCAATATTCATAGACGTACCTTTCTTGCCGGCGGTATAAATCCCGATAACGCTGCAAAGGCGATTCAGCCGGGAATTTATGGAATTGACATCTGCAGCGGTATAGAATCCGAGCCGGGCAAAAAAGACAAAAAATTAATGAAAAAGTTGTTTGACAATATACGACATTTGAGAGGTTAGGAAAATAGAATATGAAGTATAAAGGCAGATTCGGAGATTTTGGTGGTTTTTATGTGCCGGAGGTTTTAATACCGGTATTGGAAGAATTAGAAGAGGCATTTTACCGCTTTTACAAAGACGAGCGATTTGTAGCTGAGCTTGCAGAGCTTTCAGGCAGTTATGCCGGTCGTCCCACCCCGCTTTATTATGCCCGCAGATTCAGCGAGCATGTCGGCTTTAAGGTGTATCTCAAACGCGAAGACCTTCTGCACGGCGGGGCGCATAAAGTCAATAATACACTCGGCCAGGGGCTTTTAGCCAAATATATGGGTAAAACCAAACTTATTGCCGAAACCGGTGCGGGTCAGCACGGTCTGGCTACGGCAATGATTGGGGCCTTTTTTGGTATGGAGACGAAAATTTTTATGGGTGTTACTGATATTGAGCGACAAAGCGTCAACGTCCATAAGATGAAACTGTGCGGTGCAGAAGTAATAAGTGTGGAAGGAGGGACGGGGACACTTAAAGATGCTATCAATGATGCTCTTCGCTACTGGACTTCTAATGTGGCTGACACGTTTTATCTTTTCGGCTCGGCCTGTGGGCCGCATCCGTATCCTACGATAGTAAAACACTTCCAGTGCTGTATCGGCGAAGAGGCAAGGGGGCAGTGTCTCGACCAAATCGGCAAACTGCCTGATATGATTGTTGCCTGCGTTGGCGGCGGCAGTAACGCAATAGGTATATTTTCGGCGTTCCTGGACGATAAGGATGTCAAAATGGTTGGGGTTGAAGC
>CAYXPG010000005.1:0-24687 GCA_964467205.1 uncultured Pirellulales bacterium
GAATAATTTCGAATATTTTCGAACGTTTCACATCATTTTTCACACTTTTTCGCAATTTTTCGTACTTTTCTTGCATTTTTTTGCATTTTTTCGCACTTTTTCTCACTTTTTTTCTTACCCATTTTGCCTAATCGCCCTAACCTCGCACCCCGATCTCCCTTTTTAGCCTGAGAGCAGAGATTCCCCTTTAAATCTACTCAATTTTCCCCCAAAAAACCCTCAAATTTTAAAAATATTCTTTAAAAATCACGTATTTATACACCTGCGCATTTGATTCGAAATCCTTCACCTCTTATGTCTGTTGTCTTGTGTCTTATACTGCCTGCGCAGGAATAACAAATGGGAATATCGAATAGCTCTGCCACAGGTATCGAATGATGAAATGGATGTTGAATATTTTTTGCTGATGGCGTATAGTGCGGAGCGAACGGCGAAGCTGAGAAGCGATAAAATTTGATTTGAGGTTGGAAATGAATGTGCTGTTAATCGGCGGCGGCGGGCGTGAACACGCCATCGCCTGGAAACTGTCTCAATCGAAAAACTTAAGCAAACTCTACATTGCCGGCGGCAACGCCGGCACAGCCCGGTGCGGCGAAAACATTTCCATCAGTGAAAACGATACGGCCGAACTGGTGGATTTTGCGCGCCATAAAAGTATTTCAATGGTAGTAGTTGGGCCTGAAGACCCATTGGCGGCGGGAGTGGTTGATGCGTTTGAAGAGGCGGGGATAAAGGCGTTCGGGCCTTGTAAAGGGGCGGCAAAGCTGGAGACAGACAAGGTGTTTGCAAAACAAATGATGCGTTCGGCCTCCATCAGCACCGCTGAAGCGAGAATATTCGAGAGGTTCAGCGACGCTAAAGCTTATATCGCAAGCAGAGACGAAGCGGTGGTTGTAAAGGCGGCGGGACTGGCGAAGGGTAAAGGTGTGTATGTTTGTGACGACCCGTCGGACGGTATTCTGGCGGCGGAAAAAATAATGTGCGATAAGATATACGGCGAGGCAGGTGAAAAAATTGTCGTTGAAGATAAACTGCTTGGCGAAGAGGCATCGATACTTGCCTTTGTGGACGGCAGAAATATCTACGTTATGGAATCTTCGCAGTACCACAAACCCATCGGCGACGGTGATACCGGTCCGAATACCAGTGGGATGGGCGCTTACAGTCCGGCACCTGTGGTTACCGATGCCTTGATAGACCAGGTTACTCGTGAAATTCTTGTGCCGATAGTTGACGGTATGAATCGCAACGGCACGCCTTATAAGGGGGTTTTGTATGCCGGTCTTATGATAACCGCCGGCGGGCCGAGAGCGCTTGAATTTAATGTTCGTTTCGGCGACCCGGAGGCCCAGCCGATTCTCATGCGGCTAAAAAGCGATTTGCTGGAAGTTTTGCTGGCGGTATGTCAAGGCAGGCTGGACCAGGTTACCCTTGAGTGGGACCGGCGGCCTGCGGTCTGCGTAGTAATGGCTTCGGGCGGTTATCCGGGCGATTACGAAAAGGGCAAAGTAATAACAGGGCTTAAAGAGGCAGAACAACTCAAAGATGTTGTCGTATATCAGGCGGGCACGGCAAAAAAAAACGGCAATATCGTTACCGCAGGGGGCAGAGTGCTGGGTGTGACCGCTCTGGGAGAGACTATCGCAGATGCAAAAACAAGGGCGTATGAAGCCGTAGATAAAATTAAATTCGATGGTGCATATTGTCGCCGGGATATTGCAGACAAAGCGATAAAAAGACAAAAAGGGAAGATGTTATAAAAACGACGGCGAATTCAAACGAATCTGGTCAGTCCAAAAGAAAACAGAAAACTTATCTTCGTCTGGTGGCGGAACTTTTACTTTTGGCTGTTCTCTTATGGGTTTTTATTGTCCTTGCGGGGAGGGCCCTGCAAAAAATCGCGATTTCCCAGATTGCCGAGCTTACTAACACGAAAATCAAAACCGGACTGGTAGATTTCGACCTTAAGGGTTCCGTTCTTATTGAAAATCTTGTAATCAGGCCCAGGCGCCAATCGGAATACGACGACACGATACTGAGGGCAGAGACGGTATATGCACGTTTTGGGGTGGGCAGCTTGTTATTGCTGCGGCCGCGACTGAAGGAAATAAGCGTTAAGGATTTTGTCTTTAATGCACAGCAGAATCTGGACACAGGCCAATGGAACCTTGCTGGTCTTACAATTGCGCCCCCGAAAGGCGGTTCCGGGAAGATGCCTGTTGTTCATCTGGAAAGAGGTACCCTGCAATACAGCAAGGTATCAGAAGGGGTACGTAAAGTTACGGCCCAAATACCTCTTGATGCCACACTTGAGCCGGACGAAGAGAAAGAAGATTGTTATGGGTTTGTTATAACCACGGCCAAGATGGCAGGCGGGTTTGGGCAAAGCAAACTGGCCGGTTTTTGTAGTCCCGGCAGAATCACGATTACCGGCGGGATTTCCTCGGCGGACATACCGGCATTCGAGAGGATGTGGATAATAAAAGCTATGGCTGCAGAGCTGATTTATGATAAAAGCAATGATTATTCGCTCAAGCTAAGTATAAAAGATTTGTTGTGCATCCACAGACTTATCGACGACACAACCGCATCAGAGAAGCTTTCTCTTGTTGAAAGGCGTGGTCCATTTACGGCTCTTCAGAGATTTTTCGGTCGATACCGCCCACGGGGACAATTTGATATCAGACTTGAGGCCTCGGGTAACTTAAACCAACTGGCCGAAAGCAGAGTGAACGGTCAGCTTCACTGCAAGGAAGTTTCGGTTTGTGACCGAAAGTTCCTCTATCCGGTGGAACAGATTGTCGGGCGAATAGACTTAACCGAGAAAAGCGTGGCGCTGAACAATCTTACCGGCCGACACGGTGATGTCGAGCTTTCGTTTAACGGCTTCTCAAAAGGTTTTGGGGTGAAGTGGCAGTACGAAATTCGTATTACAAGTGATAATATGCTTTTGGATAACGAGCTGTATAGTGCCTTTGGACAAGGAGCGAAGAAGTTCTGGACTGCTTTTTCGCCGGCCGGAGTTGCGGCGATAGATTACCGCCTCAGCAGAAGGTCACAAACAGATAAAAAGAGAACGCTGAGGGTTGAACTGCTTGATGTTGATGCGAGGTACAGGAATTTTCCTTATCCTTTGACAAACCTTGCGGGCTCTTTGTTATTTGAGAACGACACTATAAGCATTTCGAATGTGGTTTCACAGTCAGGCGGGCGTCAGATAGCTATCAACGGCGAAGTGAGGGGGCGCAGGAGCGAGAGGCCTATATATGATATCTCAATTAAGGCCGACAACATTGCATTGGACCCGCTTCTTGCTTCGGCACTGCCGGCCAAACAAAGACGTCTTTACAACCAGCTTGAAATGTCCGGGGCGGCCGGGGCAGACGTGAAGGTTTTTACGCCTGAGCAGGAGTCCGGTCCGACAACGTTTGAAGCTGAGGTGTATTTTAAGGACAGCTCTTTGAAAGTGAGTGGAACTGAGATGGTTATCACTGATATATCAGCCATGACGGTTTTTACGCCTGACTTGATTCGTATAGAGGAATTTAAGGGCCGGCATGGTGGAGGTTCGGTAGATTTGACGGGCCAAATCCGGCCGGGTCAGGAAGACGAACAAACCAGCTATATACTGTCGGTAGATGCTAAAGAAAATGAGTTGAATGATGGTTTGTTTAGCGTTTTGCCTGAGCTGCTGAGAAAGACCGTCTCCGAATCGCAGGCGAGGGGAAAAATCAACTACCATGCGGATTTGGACAAGAGCGCAGGCGAAGGTCGAATTGAGTATAAGATAGCTGTTGATTGTCTTGGTAACAGCCTCAACTTTGAGAAATTTCCTTATCCCTTAAGGGATGTCAGCGGCAGGATGTTGATAGATAATGAGAGTATAAAATTTGAGGGGATTAGAGCGACCGCAGCCGATACTGTTCGGGTAATACCAGGCAGCTCGACAATGAGAATAAACGGCGAAATCAATTTTGCCGAAAGTGCTTTTGGAGAGGGCAGATTTGCCTTTGAGGCCGATGATATTTACCTGGACGAACGGCTCGGCATCGCTCTACCGGAGAACATTCGTGATTTTTACGCCAAGCTGTCCCCTACCGGCCGATTCGATTTGGAAGATGTAGATTTGAGAATTTTCAATGCCGCAGACGGCGAAGAATATATTGACTTTAGCGGTACCGCCAGATTCAAAGGTTGCAATTTCAACAGCATACCCGCTGTAAGCGAATGCGATGCCCAGTTGCGGGCTGTGGGCTTGTATAAAACGGATGCGTGGTTCTGTGAGGGGCGGGTTGAGTTCACGGCTGAGAGTCTGCGGGTGGCGGGCAAATGCCTGAACGGCCTGAAAGCGGACATCAGTTACGAGCCCGACGGGCAAAGCTGGCTGACTAATAACCTTACGGCAGACTGCTATGATGGCAGACTGGCTGCTAAATTCGAATTAAAGAAATCCCAGGAAGAACAGCTCGACTATATTCTCGAAGCCTGTTTTGACGGTATCGATTTAAAGCAGTTTCTTCAGGACGACAAATCTTATGTAACGAAACTTCAGGCGCGCGAGGCGAGCTCTTTGAATGGACGAGGTAAAGAGGATTTCAACGAGCATATCACTACCGGGCAGATGGACGGCTCGTTGTGTGTCAGCGGGCGGATGGGCGATAAGTACTCACGCTTTGGCAGATGCAGATTGAAGATAAGCGATATGCAGGTCGGCAAACTTTCGCCGCTGGCAAAGCTGCTGGATGTGCTGAAACTCTCGAAGCCGAAAGACTATGCCTTTGAGCAGATGCTCGTTGATTCATATATTAAGCGGGACAGACTGTTTTTTGAGAAGATAGATTTGTCCGGTAAGTCTGTGGCTTTTAACGGTTCGGGGTGGATGGATTTGCGAACGCAGGAGATTGATTTGTCTCTTACTGCCCGCGGGCGGCGGCTTGCTACCGCTGAGCCTTCGATTTGGCAGTCTTTAACCGAGGGTCTTGGGCAGGGAGTTGTGCGGATGGAGGTTGGCGGCAGTCTTTACGAGCCGGATGTGACGACGAGGACACTGCCGGTCATTGAGGATACGCTGGGCCTTCTGGGCACAAAAGAGAAGAAAACGAAATAAGAGAAACACACGCTTTAACCAAATCCGGCATTTGTCTGGGCTTGCGCTTAGCTGTATCAGCCAACATAATCTCTTACATTGTCTGATAGGTCGAGTGTTAACTACTTAACCTTAATTCAGTTTTTGTATTTTTGTGAATTTGACCAGTGCGCTGGAGGTCTGAGGATGCGGTTCAATGGTGCCGAGCAGGCCTACCTTTCGGCCTATGAGGTTATTTAAGTTCATTTTTGCGGCCTGGCCTTGCGGCAGGGCGTAACAGAGGATTCTGCCGGAGTCGTCAACTACCAGATAATGTATTAGCTGCGGGTCGGCGCTGTAAATGCTTGAGGTCTGAAACTTGCCGATAACGGCAAAATCGCCCAGATTCGGGACCTTTTCTATTTTGGCAGCGTGGTCTTTATCTATTCGCTGTTTAATCTTCTGCAGCTGGTCGTCCTGGAGCTTGACGGTTTTTTCGGCATTGACGGCCAGTTCAAAACGTTTTATCTGCTCGACGGCAAACTTCGAGTATCTGGTGGCTTTGCCGGCAGCTTTATTATTGGCAATCTCAAGAAGCTTTTTCTTTATCAGTGCATAATTCTGCTTAGCAGCAGGTTTGGCCTGTTCTATTTTGATTTGCCTTGCCATGAGGTAATATTCAGCGAGTTTTCTGGCCTCAATTGAGACGTCGGTTGGGACAACAGCGGGCGGGATATCTTTGGACTCGGTAATTTCGGAGTCCGGCCCAACGGTGGCGATTGGCCTGGTGTACTGTGTGCTGACCCAAAGATAGGCGTTGAGCGGCGGAGCAATTTTATAGTAATCACCCTGTTCCTGGCCGACGAGCAGTCTGACCTGGTCTTCTTTGTTGAGTTTAAACTGCATAGTTCTGGAATGTATTGGGTTTCCATCGGCTGAGCCTGCCCAGACACGAACGGAATCTCCGGTTACAATTCCTTTTGCCGGGTTGGCGGGGTCAAGGCGGACGTACTGCTTTGAAATCCAGGAGAAGCTGCCGGGCGGGGGGATAATACACGACCAGGAAAACTGTGTATCGACAACAGTTACCGTGTCGGTTTTGCTCAGCTTTCCGCAGGGATAATGATTTGTACCCGGTCCGGAACGAACGTAAACGTCATCGCCGGTTATCTGAGCGATATAAGGAAAATCAGGGACGGCTGCTTCGCTGGTATTTGCTGAAGAGGGCTGTTGCGGCGAAGTGGCTGTTACCTGGGCAAAGCCGGTGGACGTTAGAACAACCAAACAAACCAGAGAAAAGAAAATGTTAGTGTAGGAGTGCATTTTTCTGTCTCCCAAAAAGAGATTATCAGTTAAAAATCCGACAACTGCCTAAACGGCAAACGATTTTTCAGCAATCAAATTATCACCGGCCTGATTAATTGTCAACTTTTTTCTTTTTTGAAAAAAAGATTTATCCTTTTTTATTGTTTGCTAAGATTTGCGAGGGGTTCCCCAAACGCGTTACTTCGCGTTTTGGGTGCCCCGATACTTTCTGAGCATATCGAGCAGGTTCTGCATATCATCGGGCAGTGGGGCTTCGAACTTCATCAATTTATCAGTTGCCGGGTGTTTGAATTCGAGTGCAGCGGCGTGGAGTGCACAGCGTCTGATGAGCGGCTGCTGGAGAGCAGGTTCGCCCTCCTGCAGTTGCCAGGGATAAACAAGTTTGCCGCCATACATATCGTCGCCGACGATAGGATGTTTGATATAAGAGAGATGTACCCGTATCTGATGGGTTCGGCCGGTTTTTGGGTTTAGCTTCAGCAAAGAGTAACCGCGAAATTCTTCGAGCACCTGGTAAAAGGTGATTGCTTCTTTGCCCATTTCCGGCCTGATGGCATATTTTTCTCTAACCCTGGGATGGACGCCGAGCGGCATGCTTATACGGTCGGCGGTCAGTTCGGGGATGCCGTGTACTATAGCGAGATAGCTTTTTTGGGTTTGTCTGCGTTCGAATTGTTTGGCGATTTTGAACTGGGCGGCGTCATTTTTTGTAACAACCATAACACCGGTGGTGTTTTTATCGAGACGGTGAACGATACCGGGTCTGAATTCGCCCAGTCCGCTGGAGAGTTTGTCTGAATAAAAGACCAGTGCGTTTACCAGTGTGCCGTGAGTGTTACCGCGGGCGGGGTGGACAATCATATCGGGCTGCTTGTTGAGGACAATGATATCGTCGTCTTCATAAATTATGTTCAGCGGGATATCTTCGGGCAGAATCTCTTTGGTCGGTAGCGGCGGCAGGGTAAGTTCAATTTTATCGCCGGGACTGAGTTTAAAGCTTTTATTTACTGCTTTGCCGTTGACCTTAACGGCGCCGGCGGCGATTTGCTTCTGGAGCAGGCGCCTGCTGAAATTGCTGAATCTTCCGTGCAGGTATTTGTCAATCCTGCGCTGCTTGATGGAATTTCCGACCTGAAGCGTCAAAGGCCAGCCATCTGTATTGGTATCTTGTATTTCGTCTCTCCTGTTTTACATCCTGCAAAAAAAGAGTACTTATACTTAATTTTTGATAGTTTTCAGATAATTATTAGCCGGGCAGATTGGCATCAACGGTATTTAAGTTGGTATCAACCGGCCCCGGATTGCTGTCAACAGGAGTTGTTGTTAACTGCGGCAGTATGGTTTCGATGGTTTGCGGTACTGGTGGTTTGCTAAAGACTATTTCCTGTTGATAGTCTGTAATTTCCTTTAGACGTTGCTTTGTCTGAACGGCGGCTACGGTTCCTTCAAAATTTGGGTCGGTGGTAATGTTATAGTATATTTGTTCTGCTGTTTCGAGGTTTCCGAGCTCCTCTTCGCATAGTCCCAGTCCGAATTTTGCCGCTGCGGCCAACGGCGGATATGCCGCTGCTTTTTCGATTGCCCTGACATAACTTTCCCTGGCACGGTTTATTTGAGCTGTTATGTCTTGCCTGTCTAGTTTTTCGAGTCGGTAATGTAACTCGGCGCGCAGTGCTTCGGCTCGCTTGATTAAGGCGAAAGCGGCCATTTGGTCGTTGTTTGCATTTTGGGAGGCGGCCTGGAGACTATCGGCGATTTTCATGAGCATATAAGAGGTGTCAAGCCCCCTGATATGGTCGCTGAGGATTTGCGTTTTTCCCTGCGCCAGTTGGCTGATGAGGCCTGTCAGATGGAGCTGTTTTTTTACAGACACCACATTTTTTTGATACCTGTTCCAGAAATAGAAGCCTCCGGCGATGACAATGACTACAGATACGTAGATAATTACTCTGAGGTTTTTCTTTGCCCACTGCGGCAGGTTACTCAGCCACTCGGCCAGTTCATTGGTTTTTAGTTCGTGACGATGTTCGGACTTCATCTCTTTCTCCGTTAAGTATTCGTTCCGAAATAGTTTTATTCACATCCTGATTCATCAGGAAGTATTTTTTGACGCAAAACGGCATTATAGCAAAAATTGTTTTGTCTTGCAATAGATTCGTGCTGCGGCTAAAATTTCAGCTATGGGTCGTTGAAATTGGCTTTTTCTGTTAATTGCAGGGAGCCCACAAACGCAAAGTAATGCGTTTGGGGAACCCCGGGCCTTTTTGAAAGGGTGTAAATGTTAAAAGTTTTCGCAAAGCTAAAGAAGGCAGGCCTTTTACTTTCCCTGCTGTTTTTTATGGTTTCTTTCTGTCAGGCGGGGAAGAATTTGGAAAAAATTGGGATTCCAAATGCAATAAAGGACATTTGGGACCCGGACAGATATATCGCTTTTGAGGAAATTCGGCCCGGGATGGATGCATACTGTCTTACCTGCTATAAGGGCACAGAGGTTGAAAAGTTCGATTTGAAGGTTCTGGATGTAGTGCGTAACTTCGCGCCTGGCAAGAATGCGATTTTGGTTGAGGGAACTGATGAGCGTTTTATCCACACCGGCCCGGTTGGCGGCTGCAGCGGCTCGCCCGTCTATATAGAAGGCCGATTGGCAGGGGCCCTGGCTTTCGGGTGGCTTTACAGTAAGGACCCACTTTATGGTGTGACACCGATAGAAGAGATGCTCAGGGTTGGGCATCTCGGCGGTTCTGAACAATCGCAGGAGGAAACAGGATTTGTGTTTGATTTTTCCAGGCCCATCGATTTTGCCGAGATTGACAGGCAAATAAAAGAGTACAAGAGGATGCTCTCGGAGAGAAAGGGTCGCGGCTTGTACTCTTACAACCTGCATACTTTGGCCCCTTTGCCCTTCCCTTTGGTTACCTCCGGTTTGCCTGCGCAGGCTGCAGAGCAGCTGGATGCCTCGGTCAGTCCTTTTGGGTTTATGGTTGTTTCCGGCGTCGGCAGCCAAAATTTGTCGCTCGAAATGCAGAATGCCGAAGATGAGTCGGAGAGCCCGGGATTGGTTCCCGGTGCCAGTCTCACTGTTCCCGTGGTAACAGGCGATATAATGATGGCAGTGGTAGGAACGGCTACCGAGGTTGTCGGCGAGAAGGTCTATGGCTTCGGGCACGGTTTTCTTGGTTATGGACAGATAGATTTGCCGATAGCCACAGGCCGGGTGCACACGGTGGTATCGAGCATAGTTCGTTCTTTCAAGTTTGCCCGTGCTCTTAAGATAGTCGGCGCTCTGAGAAGGGATGAATCGACGGGAGTTTACGGTCAAATCGGTGCAGAGGCCAGGATGATACCGCTGACGATAAAGGTTGACCGTTACAACGACAGTGAGAGACGGGTGTATAACTGCCGACTTTGTGATAACCGAGTGCTTACTCCGGATGTGCTCGGTTCTGTAGTGTACGGGGCCAGCCTTCAGCTTGGCCGATTGCCGCCGGACCATACGGTCAGATATAAGGCAACTATTGAAGTTGAGGGCGCCGAATCGATAGTTTTTGAAAATATCTCAACCGGTTCCGGGCCTGCTGAATTGTTAATGGAAAGTGTCGGCTCAGTTACGCTGCTTATGAATAATCCGTTCGCAAAGGTTGATATAAAATCGGTGGATTTTGAAGTTGGCATAACGGAGAAAAACATCTTTTCGCATATATGGTCGGTCGATTTGTCTGATTCTGTCGTCAAGCCGGGACAGACGGTTGATATTTCGGTGATTTTGGAGTCTGTCCGCACTGAGAAGAAGAAATACAACTGGAGCGTGAGGATTCCGGACGACCTGGGTGCGGGCAAGTACGAATTGATTGTTACAGGCTGGCGCGGGTATCTGGATTTTCTTAAAAAAGCCGTGCCATATCGGTTTGTTGCACAAAGTGTTCCGAGTTTGATTGAGTCGATTAACGATGTTCTGGCTATCAAGAGGGACAAGTTGTATTTTCTTTTGGTTTTGCCGGCGGGCGGCGTTGCTGTGGAAAGAGAAGAGCTTCCTGATTTGCCTGCTACCAAGGCGCTTGTTTTGCAGGATGTGAAAAGAACGCTGAAAATCCACCCCTTTCAGCACTGGCTCGAAAAGACGGTAGAAACCGGCACAATCGTTATCGATAAGAAGATGATGCGTATAACAGTGGAAAAATAACAGGAGTTAAAAATGAAAATCAATGAACGGAAAACAGCGATTGGAAATTTAAGGCTGCCGGGTTTTATGCTTTGCTTTTATATTTTCAGCTTTTCGATTTTAGTTTGTTTGTCACCTTCGTCCTGCTGGGCGGTTACCAGCAGGGTTACTCGTCACAGCAGCAGTGTGGATTTATTGGCAGGCGAGACGGATAATACGATAGTTGACTCGAAGGGCACAATCCGGCTCGGCCGGGTGGCGGAATCGCTGGCGGGTGAATTTGAAAATGTCTGGTCTATAAACAGTATCTCTGTCAGCGGCGGAACCGTTTATCTCGGGACAAGTCCCAACGGAGGCGTTTACAAATACAGTCTTGGTGAACTAACCAAGGTTTACCAGGCCGAGGTGCCGAAAAGTGAGAGCGCTGAACCTGACAGTAATGAGCCCAATGCCGTCAGCGGTGAGCCCAACGCTGTTGAGAGGGAGAAATACCTGGCAAACGAGCATATTTTTGCAATGGCGACCGATATATCCGGCCGGCTTCTGGTCGGTATAAGCGGTAAAAGATGCGTTCTGTGCCGACTCGAAGCAGAGCAGATGAAAACGATTTTTGAGCCGAACGACGCCAAATACATTTTTGCGATAGCCGTTGATGACAGTGGCGACATTTATCTGGGCACCGGGCCGAAAGGCAAGGTCTATAAGCTCGATTCAAATGGCGAAGAAGCACAGCTTATTTATGACAGCACCGATAAGAACATACTTTCGCTTGCAATTGGAAATGACGGATTTGTTTATGCCGGCAGTGACAATCGGGGGCTTGTTTACAAGATAGAGCCTGGTGCCCGGACGGCAACGGTCTTATATGACAGTGACCAGCCGGAGATTACCGCTCTGATGTTTTCGCGGAGCGGCCGGGCCGCCCCAATAACCGTCAAGGATATTGGTGGAGAGGATTTGTATGCAGCGGCAACATCGGCCAAAATTATTGCTGCCCAGACGAAATTTGCATCTGAACATCCTTTTGCCGGTCGGCCTGAGCCGAAATCATCAGGCGGTAAAGAGACTGGCAAAAGTAAGCGTGGGCTGAAACTGAATATAGCGAATACGGAAAAGAAGGCCGACAAGGAACCGGCCAAGAGACCGGCACCGGCCCGCAAGCCCTCAAAACCGGGTAAAGCCAGTTACATATACAGGGTGACCAGCGATGGCTTTGTTAGCGACATATTCAGTGAAGCGGCGGTTTTCTTCTGTCTAACCGAACAGGATGAAAAGCTTTTTATTGGGACCGGTAATAAAGGACGGTTTTTTTCTGTTGAGCCGGCTACGGAAGAGAAAGCAATTATTTATGAGGACAAAGAAGCCTCGCAGATTACTGCAGCAGCAGTTGTGGACGATGACATTTATCTGGGCACAGCCAATCCTGCAAAACTGATATTGCTACGCAAGGCTTTTGCTCTCGAAGGCAGTTATACCTCGAAACTTATCGATGCGTCACAGCCTGCCAGGTGGGGCAAACTGCAAATCGAAGCCGACATTCCCGAAGGCAGTGCGGTTTTAGCTTCCTGTCGCAGCGGGAATGTCAAGGACGTGAACGACCCGACCTTTTCAGACTGGACCGAGCCCCAGCAGGTAACAGGACCGATAGAGCTGGGTTGTCCGGCCGGACGGTTCTGTCAATATAAACTTGTTCTAAAAAGCCCGGACGGCGAGAAAACCCCCGTTGTCAGAGAAGTTGCCGTTGCCAGCACCGTACCGAATCTTGCTCCGAAAGTCCAATCCGTCAGCGTCAGTCGAGTGAAGGGGGCAGAAAAAAGTGGGGTATTTAAAATCAGCTATAAGGCAAGCGATGATAATGGAGACAAACTGATTTATAAAATAGATTTTAGAAAGATTACCAGGACGAACTGGATTGAGCTTGAGGACGATATAGAGAAAGACAGTTTCGAATGGGATGGAAAAACCGTCGAAGACGGACGCTACGAGGTGAGAGTGACAGCAAACGATGAAAGGAGCAATACCAATGCGACAAAGTTGACCGGCAGCAGGATATCCGAGCCGGTGGTAGTTGATAATACAGGGCCGGTTATTAAAAGAAGTCTTGTAAGAAAAGACGGAAAAACGGTAACGCTCGAACTGCGGATAACAGATGAATTAAGCGCTATCGGAAGGGTAAATTATACCGTTGACAGCAATAAAGAGTGGATTGGTGCTGTGCCGGATGATTTGGTCTATGATACCACCGATGAGGATTTCACTATCGTAATTGAGGATTTGAAACCCGGTGAACATATAATCTCAGTCAAAGTTACTGATGATGTTGGAAATGCAACGTATAAAACTTTCGATGTCAGTATAAAAGACAGCTAAGAGTTTTTGGATTAACGCATCACGCCTGAATAAAGGTATGGGGTTTATGCCAAAATCGAATGAAAGAAATGAGACTGCTGCAGGACAGAAGCAGTTTATTGAAACGATAGTTGAGATTATGAAAAAGGCCGTTGTGTACGGCTCCGATGAAAACAAAAAGGTTATTCAACAACAGTATGAGCAGGAAGAGCTGAAGACGGCAAAGTTTCAGCTGGGTGTGATTTTGGAGGATTTTGAGATAGCGAGAAAAAAACAGGTGCCCTTGTGTCAGGATACCGGCGCTCCTGTTTTCTATATAAAGCTTGGAAACGAAGTAAGATTGAACTTTGATTTGAAGCAAGCTCTTGCCGAGGCTGTAAGGCGGGCAACTGAGCGGGTTCCACTCAGGAGAAATGTCGTACACCCTGTCAGCAGACAAAATACCAATGACAATACCGGAATGGGTTTTCCTTATACCTTCTTCGATTATTTCGAGGGAGATTATATGGAGGTTTTGTATTATCCTAAAGGCGGCGGCTCTGAAAATATGAGTAAGCTCAAAATGTTCAATTCCGTTGCTACACTGGATGAGGTTAAGCAGTTCATTATTGAAACGGCCGCTGAGTTTATGGGCAAATGCTGCTCGCCTTACACCCTCGGTGTTGGAATAGGCGGAGGTGCCGATATTTGTATGAATATGGCCAAGAAAGCCACCTTAAGGGACCCGGGCGTAAGCAGTAATGACCCTCAAACAGCCAAGATGGAAAAGGAATTACAGGAGAGGATAAACAGTCTTGGAATCGGGCCAATGGGGTTGGGCGGGAAAAAAAGTTTAATAACGGTTAATATAGAAGTGGTGGGGACTCATCCTTCCACTTATCCTGTCGGTATTGCCAATAACTGCTGGCCGGGAAGGAAGGCCTGTGTGAGATTTTATCAAGATGGAAGAGTTGAGCATTGTTAAATTGCAGACGCCGTTGAGAGCTGAGCGGGTTAGAGAATTAAAAGCCGGTGACATTGTTACTTTGGACGGCGATGTTTTTATTTTCAGGGACAGGCCGCACAGGCAGGTTTATGATTATTTAAAGAACGGCCGACAGCAGCAGATACCCTTTGACCTTACCGGACAGGTGATATTTCATACCGGCCCCATAATGGAAAAAACCGCCGACGGCTGGCGGGTGGTCGTTGTCGGCTCAACAACAAGTATAAAACTCGAATCGCTGGAGCCGACGATTATAAGGCATTACAATATAAGGGGTGTTATTGGAAAGGGCGGTATGGGGGCCGAGACAACCAAGGCGATGAAGGAGGTCGGTTGTGTTTACTTTGCTCAGGTCGGCGGAGCAGCCGCTCTGCTGACGGAGGGAGTTAAAGAAGTTGTCGAGGTCTTTTGGCTCGAAGAAAACAGTATTACAGAAGCTGTATGGCACTTAAAGGTCAAGGATTTTGGGCCTTTCATTGTTGCTATTGATTCGCACGGAAGGAATCTCTACATAGAAAACGAAAATAAAGTGAAGAAAAAACTATTGGAAGGCGTTTGATGACGGAGCCGGTGGCAATTTAGCCGGACAAGGAGAACAGGATGCAAAGTTTCAACCGCGAAAGCCGGAGGAGTATTTATTTCGGCGTTGGCTATGTTGTGGCGAGCCGGTGGGAGCCCGACCCAATCAAGCGTCTGGATTTTCAAAAGGCCCTGGCCGAGAAGCAGCTGGATTTTCCGCAGACACGAGTTGGTGCGCACGATTTTACACTTATTAGAACAGAGCAGTCCCCACTTCAGGTCAAGGCTGCTTCGTTGGGACCGCGGGTTTCAAGCATCTCGGTCAGCTCGGAAAGACCTGTTGACACTCTTGAGCTTTTTGGCAGGGAAGCCGAGGCGGTTTGCAACGCATTTCGTCAAATCTGGTTTGAGCAGCAGTGTCAAATTCTTCAGTGTAATGCCACTATTCGCCATTTGTATAGCTGCGGCGAGCACGCCTTTAAGTATTTGTGGGAGGACAGGCTTGGCCAGAGCCCGGAGGATTTTAGTTGTTTGGGCGCTCGGCCTGTTCTTGGCGGCGGATTGCGGCTGGTTATGCCGCCCGTCAAGGACGAACCTGAGCCGGTTCAGATTGAAGTTAAGATTGAATCTTTCTTTCGTGAATCGAAAAGTATGTTCATAGATACGGCTTTTACTTGGCCTAAGCCGATGTTGCTGCCGGCCGAAGCAAAGTTCGAGCCGCAAAAACGCCTGATTGCCACGGAAGAGTACGCCACAAGCAAGGTTCTGGACTTTGTTACCTCAGGAAATGTATAAGGTTGATGCGAATTTCTACTCGATGAAAACGGCTGAGTACCAGTTTTGCTGCTCATTTTCATCTTTTAGTATCTCCAGGGGCAGGCCGAACTGGTGAACCGTTTTGTAAACGTCAATCCCCACGCTGTGAAAGGGGGGCCTGGCTTTTTTGGGGAATACACAGTCTTTGCCCTTATCGGCTGTGCATTCTTTGCAAAGGGCGCAGTCGCTCAATGATAACGCAAAGTAGTAACCCATAAGGAATACCTCTCTTTCAACAGCAAATGAGACTTCCTGCGAGAGCTCTTTGCTTGTCGAGTGGACGATGATTCCGCAGGAGTATTTTTCAAGAACTTTGCGATACTCCCAGGGCTTTAACGCTCCGGGCATTGACGGGCAGGTGTGGTTTTTGCCCCAGGTGGCACAGCCGAACATACATTTTAATATGGTGCGGCTGTCAAAAACGATGTTCTCTGTTTTGAAAATCACGGCATCATCGGCACCGAGTTTTAACGCCAATTCAGTAAAGTAATTCAAATCTTTTTTAATATTTCTTTTCCGGTTGGGTGCATTTTCATCAGACATTTTTTTAAGTCCCATTTAAGTTAGCTTGATTATAGCATTCGTTTGCTATTGAGATATAGTTTTGTGGTGAAAGTTGATCCGGCCGTTTGTTTGGATTTATGCCGGCCCGCTCGAAGATTTCAGAGAAGTCGGTGTTTTTCGCCAATCTGCCGGTGGTAAATTTAGTACAGGTCTTGACCATTTTGCGGCGGTGCTGCATAAAAAGACTTATAATTTCACTAAACAGTCTGATATTTTTGATTCGGTTGATTTTTTCTTCTTTCACATTAAAGCTGACCATTGCCGAATCGACCTGCGGCGCCGGCCAAAAGACAGTTGGTTTTAGAACCCTTTCTGTTTTAACCCGGCCGGTGGCGCTGAGGAAGATACTCAAAGTGCCATAATGCTTATTTCCCGGCCCGGCTGTCATCCGTTCAGCCACTTCCTTTTGGACTGTAACATACATAGCATTGACGGACAGCGCTGCCTTAACAAGATTGAGCATTACCGGCGAAGCTACGTTATAGGGCAGGTTGGCAACCAGCAAAAATCGCCCCGGGTATTGTTTGCGGGCTGAATTAATGGCTTCGGTAACGGACGGGTTGATAGTGTTTTTGTTTTCAAGAATGTCGGCATTGATAATTTCGACATTATTTTGTGTTTCGAGCAGTCTTTTTGCAATTTTGGCAAGGGCAGGGTCTGCTTCGACAGCGATAATCTTTGCGTTTTTTTGGGCCAGGCCTTCTGTCAGAGAGCCGGTGCCGCAGCCGACTTCGAGTACGATATCATCCCTGTCGATATTTGCATAATCAATCAGCAGCTTCATCAGGTTCAGGTCGATTAAAAAATTCTGGCCGAGCCGTTTGTTTGGAACGAGGCCTTCTGATGTAAGTAGCTGCTGGATTTGCCGCTTAGTCTGCATCTATTTCGGCTTTCGCTTGTGCAGGCTGGTGAGCTTTTTTCATTTTAACCATTTGGATGGCGGTGGTAATAGCCGCTTTCATACCGGCAGGATTTGCCAGGTCTTTGCCTGCAATGTCAAAGGCGGTTCCGTGCGCAGGCGATGTTCGGATTATGGGTATGCCGAGAGTGACGTTGACGGCGTTGTGGAATGCGAGCAGTTTTACGGGAATAAGGCCCTGGTCGTGATACATTGCCACGACGGCGTCAAATTCGCCCTGCACGGCCCGCAGAAAGAGCGTGTCGGCGGGAAACGGCCCCTGGCAGTTTATCCCGTGATGCTGAGCCAATAAAATCGCCGGTGTTATTATTCTCTGTTCTTCATCACCGAATTGACCGGCCTCACCGGCGTGGGGATTCAGGGCTGCTACACCGATTTTAGGATTTTCAATACCGAAATATTCCTGCAGTGCGGTATTTAACAAATCTATCGGCTCGAAGACACAGCCGATTGTAAATTTGTGGCGTACTTCGAAAAGCGCTTCGTGGATTGTCGCCAGTGCCAGTTTCAGCTCGCCGGCAATGAACATCATTACCTTTCGTTTTGATTTGCATCGCTGGGCCAACATTTCGGTATGGCCCGGCCAGTTGGCGCCGGCCAGTTTCCAACTGGTTTTGTTAATCGGAGCTGTTACAACGGCATCGATAATCCCCGCCCTGGCGGCGTCGATGGCATCGAGACAAAACCTTATTGATGCTTCGCCGGCGGATTTGCTCGGCCTTCTAATCCAGGGCGGCACCGAGTAGTCATCGTAATCGGCCACAACCACTTTATAAGGGCAATGTCTGCTGATTTTTTCATGCTGATGTCGGCCCCAGTATGGCTCAATCTCGGCGTTGTCGGCGGCATAGCAGAGCTGTTCATTCATACCGAAGACGATAAATTTTGCGGCCCGTCGTATTTGCGGCTCGGCCAGCGCCTTAACGATAACCTCCGGGCCGATACCTGCCGCATCGCCCATCGTTATCCCTATAACCGGCTGCTCATAAATCGAATTGTTGATGTTGGTTGTTTTCATATCATTTGGCTTTTGGCATATAAAAGAAAGTAAACTGTACTCTATATATTATACGTCATTCAAAAGCCCAGTTCTTTTAACTTCTCTATAGTTAAGTTTTCTTTCTGCGGCAGAATTTTTTTAAGCTCTTTTTTTATTGTCTTTACGATTATGTCGTTTTCTATATTTACTACGTCGCCGACCTTTGCCTTACCCAATGTGGTTTTCAGCAGCGTTTCGGGTATTATCGCAACGCTGAAACTTATTTGGTCCATATTTGCTATCGTCAGAGAAATCCCGTCAACGGCGACCGAACCTTCGGCTACCATCTGGTCGAGCAGTTCAGCGTTGGCTGCAAATTTTATATCGGCAAATTCGCCTTGCTTGTTGATTGCCTTAATCGTTGCCACCCCGTCGATATGGCCGGTGACGAAGTGCCCGCCAAATCTGCTGTCGGCTTTTATAGCCCTTTCTGCATTGGCCATCAAGCCCGGCTTGAGTCCACCGAGGTTCGATTTTGCCAGAGTTTCCGGGCTTATGTCAAAACGGGCAATCCGGCCGTCGAGCCCGGCTACGGTCAGGCAGGCACCATCAACGGCGATGCTGTCGCCTGTTTTGGTTCCGTCGGCCAGCTCACCTAAATCTATACTGAGCAGCATTGCGCTGCTGCTTCGGCTAACCGACTTTACCCGGCAAATCGACTCAATAAGCCCGGTGAACATAAAAAGCGTTCCCAAAACGATTATTTATTATTGATAAAATAAAACTATATATTACAATCAATTATACGTAATCGGTAATCAATAATCAAGTTAGAAGGGGGCAGGACCGTTATGAATACGTTTTGGCTGAAAATAGTGATATTTGTGGTTATTGTTGTGGGCCTGGTTGTCCTTGTAAAAACCTTGTCTCCCAAAGTCGAAGAGGCGATGGATTTTGATAAGCAGTCCGAACAGCTTGCTCGGGCCCAGGAAGAGAAGCTGCAGGCCGAGCTTGCCGAGGCCGAGGCAAAGGCCAAACAGGCCAGAGCAGCCCAGCCGGCCGCTCCGTCGAGAACTTCTCAGCCGATAAGCGATGAGATTGACCAGCTCGGGCAGAATATACAGGCACAAAGGTTATATCAGATGGCCGAGGCTGAATTTAAGATTGCACGAAAGCCGCTTATGAGCTTCAAGAGGTGTGTCGATTACTGCCGGGAGATAATCAACAAATTTCCTGATAGTCCCGAGGCTGCAAAGGCAAGGGTGCTTCTGCGTAAAATGCCCGCGCGCGAACGTGAAAGGTGGAAAGTTACCGACGAGGAAATAGGGCTTTGAAATTTAACAATATGTAAAGTTGAAACCAGGCTCACAAAGGCCGACTAAATGACTACTCCTGTCTCGAGTGTTAACATACCTGCTTTATCGATAACCGCCGACTGCCTGCCGGAGGCGTGGGAAAAGGCCGTTTTAGCGGTATGGGACAATGGCATTGATATTAAAACTCAGTATGACAAATCCAACGATGCGCCCAGCAAAGATGCAACGGTTATGGTTACCGTTACTAATCCTTTGGCTGAGCCGCGGATTCACAAGAATTTTCCGGGCGGGCCGGCCGAGCTGGAAGCGTATCGCCAGGAAGTTGTCAACGGTATTCACGACCACTGGATTGACCCTGCAGCGGGCAAGTGGACTTATACCTATCACGAACGACTGTTTACATACTGTCCGGTGGAGAATATTCGTAAATCAGCTTCGCCAAAACCGTTTAAGAAGGTTGACCAGATTCAGTATATTATCGATTGTCTCTCGCAGGCTGCTCATACCCGCAGAGCACAGGCTGTAACCTGGATGCCCACAGCGGACCCGCAGACTGATGACCCGCCCTGTCTTCAGAGGATATGGTGCCGATTGGTGGAGGGTGCTGCCGGCGAGCTGTCGCTTAATATGAATACACACTGGCGCAGCAGAGACCTTTATAAGGCCTGGTTTATGAATGTCTATGCCCTTACCGACCTTCAAAGAATAATCGCTGAGAAGATTTCAACAAGGATTAACAAGCCGGTGTTGGTTGGCAGGTACGTTGATATCAGTGATTCGCTGCATATTTATGGCAGCTACTTTGACGAGGTAGCCGGGGAGGTCGAGAAGATGCGCAAAAGCGACTTTACCCAGCGTGCCTGGGAGAGCAAGCACCCTGCTTTCGAGATGATGACGGCTGAAGCCAGAGAAAACCTTGCAAAGGACCCGGACTGGTATGCAAAGCCAAAAGGACAGTAACTTGGTTATTGATAATCAGTAACTGATTAAAGGAGCAAAACGATAGCTTTAATAGTGAACGGCAAAAGAATTGAAGATTTGCAGATAAAGCAGGAAGTTGAACGCCTAAGGCATCATTACGAGCAAGTCTTCAGCGACAAGAAGCCCAAAGAGCGCGAAGCACAGCTGCTTGACTGGTCCAGAGAAAATGTGATTGAAAGGGTGTTAATCAATCAGCATGCGAGAGAATTTGGCCCGCCCATATCAGAAACCGAAGTTGAATCCGCCCTGGTGGAGATGAAAAAGCAATATGAAAGTCAGGGTCGCTCTTTTGAGAAGCTTAGTGCCGAAGATAAAGAGAAAATAAAAGAAGCCCTTGAGTCACAAATCAGGGTCGAACGTCTCCTGCAAAACGCCTGCAAAGACATACCCGAACCGTCACGGGAATCTATCGCAGAATATTATGAAGAAAATAAAGAGCAGTTCAGGACTCCCGAACAAATCAGAGTGGCCCATATAGTGAAATACATAAACTGGCAAACAGATGAAAAATCTGCCTGTGATGCGATAAAGCAGGCACGAGAGGAAATTAATAACGGTATTGCCTTTGAATTGCTGGTCGATAAATATACTGATTGTTCCGATAGCGGCGGTGACCTGGGCTATATTACAAAGGGACAGATGGTCGAAGAGTTCGAGGATGTGGTTTTTAAATTGGGCAGTGGTGAGGTAAGTGACGTTTTTCGTACCCGTTTTGGTTTTCACATAGCCAAGCTGTATGACAGGAAGCCGGCGGTCCTGCTGAGTACTGAAGAGGTGAAGGGGCGTATCGCCGAAGAGCTTAAAGAGCAGGTACGAAGAAAGGCTGTTGATGAGTTTGTAGATAAATTGAAAGATAAAGCCAAAATTGAGGAGATATAAAATACTTCTTTGAAGAATATTTTTTACCGATACCCCGATATATCCGGAAGGGTAAATGGCTCGCAATTCCTGCCTTGAAACGTAAAAATTTGGGTCTTATCGGCACTTCCACAGTTGACATTTCACAAAGGATTATCTTCATTTTATCAGGGCGGGAAAATACATATCCCGGTTTGCTTTTTGCGATTTATGTATTATACTTTTATTGAGGCTGAAGGATTTAGCCCTACCACGTAGTACATTGCTTTGGCGCTATGCGAGAATTTGCAATAGAGCCTTTTGGGGGGGCCATATAAAGTTTCTTTCTGGGTAAGGTCCCTGCGCAGGACAACGCGCAGGGACTTTTTTTTCAGAAAAAATACCACCTGAAAAAATTGTGAATTTTTTTAAACTATTTTTGTTAGTGCTTATCCGACAGGAGATTGGGACAATCCGAAATAAAATTTAACAGCTTGAGATTCATCGTGAAGCAAAATTGTCGTAAGAATTCCTTTGACATACTATATGTTGTACTTGTAATATCCAAGTCGGCAAGATATGGTGTTGTTCCGTCGAGTTGCTGCTTGTTTTTAGCAGAGGATTTAAGGTGGATTTGGCTTGTGAGATGTCCATTTTGCAAGGAGAATCAGGATAGGGTTGTTGATTCGCGTTCGAGCGATTCGGGCAGGGTGATTAGACGCCGGCGTCAATGCCTGGCCTGCAAAAGGCGATTTACCACTTATGAAAAAATTGGCGAGAGCTTTAAGCTTTATGTTGTAAAGAAGGACAACTCACGAGTGCCTTACGATAGGGACAAGGTCCTTGCCGGTTTGCAAAAGGCCTGTTACAAGCGGGAAGTTTCTGCTGAGCAGGTTCAGCAGATTGCCGACAGGGTTGAAGAGGATATTTTCAGGAGTTTTGATAAGGAAGTTTCATCGTCTTTTATCGGCGAGAGTGTTATGAGGCATCTTCGCGGAGTTGATAAAGTGGCATATATTCGTTTTGCAAGTGTCTATCGTGATTTTAAGGATGCAGACGAATTGATTGACGAAGTCAGTCAGGTTATACAGGAAACAGAGAACAATAGTCAGCCGAAACTTTTTGATGGGTAAAGAGGGGAAAAGATTCTCCGGCTAACGCAAGTGAGTTTGGTTGCCTATTGGTAAATTATGCAGGGAAGCATAAAAATGGGGACGAAAAGGCGGTTGAAGGTCATAAAGGCGGACGGCAGTATTGAAGAATATCTGCATACCAAAGTAATGGGTGCCATCGGTAATGCTTTAGCTGAAATTGGTCAGGCGGATGTTTGTGTTGCCGAGGAACTTGCCGATGTTGTAACATATTTTCTTTATAATAATAAAAAACATTCCCATACGGTAACCAGCGGCGAGATACTTTCCATAGTTAAGGCGGTGTTGACGGCTACGGGATATGAAGAGGCAGCGGTTGAATTGAGCGAATATCATTTTGAGCGCAAGCTCAAGCGCTCCAGAATCGAAGTTATTCCCATTGATATTCAGGGTTTTACGGACATTGAACTATTCGGTAGGGCCGAGGAATCCGGTGACAGAAGCGCCTGGGACAAGTCAAAAATAGTCGCCGATTTGGCAGCCAATTACGGCCTTTCCCGCCAGACCGCCAGGATGGTTGCTTCAATGGTCGAGGAAAAGGTATTTAATATGCAGATTACACAGGTCCCCGTAAGCCTGATAAGACAGCTTGTTCTTGGTGATACCGCTGCGGTACTACGGGCACAAAAACAGCTTGAAACCGTATAATCCTTTATTTGATTTTGCTCAGCAGTGTCTTTATTCTCTCGAGGATTTTTTTGTTTGATTCTTCAGGTTCAATGTCGAGCCAGTTAATATTTTTGAAAGTTTTGAACCATGTCCTCTGGCTCTTTGCCAGCCGGCGGGTGTTCTTTTTTATCAATTCTGTTGCCTTTTCCAGACTTGTAATGTTATTGAGATAGTTGATTATTTCTGCATAGCCGATAGCACATTGTGCCTGTGGACTTAAAGGTTTATCTTCTGTGAGCAGTTTTTTGACCTCATTGACGAACCCTGCGGCAATCATCTTTTTCACTCTGGAGTTAATCCGTTTACTTTCTTCGGTCTTTTCCCTTCGCAGCCCGATTAAAGTCCAATTGTGCAGGGATTGAGCGGCGTCGAATTGCCGCTGAAGGCTTGAGATAGGTTTGCCGGTGAGTTCATAGACTTCGAGGGCGCGGATTATTCGCCTGGAGTCATTTGGGTCGATGCGTTCCGCTGCTGTTGGGTCAACTGTTTTTAATCGATGGTGTAGTTGTTGGAGTCCTTCGGTTTTGGCAGTCTGCCGCAATTGGCTGCGGATTTGCTCATCGGCACCCGGTCCTTCAAACAAACCATAAAGCAGTGCCTTTATGTACAGTGCGGTTCCCCCAACGGCTATTGTCGGTTTATTGCGGCTCTTGAGCTGTTCTGCCGCATCTGTAGCCAACTCAAAAAAGGACCCTACGCTGAATGGCTCGCTTGGCTCAACTATATCGATTAAATGGTATTTTAGCGTTGCCAGGGCCTCTTTCGGCGGCTTTGCTGTGCCGATATCCATTTGACGATAGACCTTCATCGAGTCGATGCTGATTATTTCAGCACCCGTTTGCCGGGCCAAATCAAAGGCCAAACGTCCTTTGCCCGATGCTGTAACGCCGAGAATTAGCAATCTGCTCGTATTCATAATTTGCTGTAAAAGTCTGTAAAAATGAATATAATACAAATTAACCGGCAAAAACGCAAAATTATAGCTTTCAGGGAAGGTTAGGTTCGATGTCAACAGCAAAAGCTGTGAATTCAGATTTTAATACTCGTTTGGCCAAGAAGGCGCAACTGGTTAACGGTGTATTGCGACAGATTTTAGCAGAGCTTGATAATGTGGATGAACGTCTAAGGAAGGCACTCGTATACACTCTTGAATCGCCGGGCAAGCGCATCCGCTCTGCGTTGGTTCTTTGGAGTTGTGAAGTTGTCAGCGGCCGGGTGTGCCGCAACGCAGAAATTGCGGCGGCGGCCATTGAGATGGTGCATACTTATTCACTTGTGCATGACGATTTGCCGGCGATGGATGACGATGACCTTCGAAGAGGCCGGCCTACCTGCCATAAGGCCTTTGACGAGGCGACCGCAATTCTTACCGGTGATGCACTGCTGACACTTGCGTTTGAAATCCTGGCCGGAGAGGTTGATGAGCCCAAAATGGCGATAAGATTGATTAGTGAGTTAGCCGAGGCCGCCGGGCCGGCAGGGATAATCACCGGCCAAATGGCTGATTTGAAGGCGGAGAGAACCGAAGGCAGTCAGGAACTTTTGGAATATATACATACCAATAAGACAGCCAAGATGTTTCGTTGTGCTGCCGGGATGGGTGCAATTGTCGGCGGTGCGGATGAAAGCCGGTTCAAATGCCTTTGTGATTATGGTTTAAAGATTGGGCTGGGGTTCCAGATAGCTGATGATATTCTCGATGTGTGCAGCGAGAGCAAACATATTGGTAAGACAGCCGGCAAAGATGCCGCTGCGGCCAAGTGCACCTATCCGAAGGTCCTGGGTTTGGAGAAATCAAGGCAGTTAGAAAAGCAGTTAGCTGATGAGGCGATAGCTCTGCTGGCCCCCTTCGGAGCACGCGCCGAGGCCTTGCGCCAATTAGCAGTGGCGCTGCTCGAAAGAACAAGGTAATTGAAAGCGTTTCAAAACACATTGGCGATTTCCGATTGTCGATTTCCAATCTGCAATCGAAAATCGAAAATTGGAAATACGGTAACTGAGAGCGTTTCTAATGGGTGAACTTTTAGAGAAGATTGATAGTCCCGATGATTT
>CAYXPG010000005.1:24787-32459 GCA_964467205.1 uncultured Pirellulales bacterium
TGAGAGCGTTTCTAATGGGTGAACTTTTAGAGAAGATTGATAGTCCCGATGATTTGAAGAAGCTGCCGGCAGAGCAGCTGAAGGCTTTGGCGGATGAAATGCGCCAATTTATTCTCGACTCGGTCAGCAAAACAGGCGGTCATCTTGCCAGCAGTCTTGGGGTGGTGGAATTGACTCTTGCTCTGCACTATGTCTTTGATTTTAGTCGGGACAAACTTCTCTGGGATGTCGGCCATCAGTGCTATGCCCATAAAATCATTACGGGCAGAAAGGGTGCCTTTAAGCGTCTTCGCCAGGCCGATGGTATAAGCGGTTTTCCCAACCCGGCCGAGAGCGTATATGACCGGTTTATTGTCGGCCATGCCGGAACCTCGATACCGACCGCCGTGGGGCTGGCGATAGGACAGGCACAGCAGAACAAGAAAGATAAAATCGTAGTGTTGATTGGTGATGCCAGTATTGTTAATGGTGTCTCTTTCGAGGCAATGAATAATCTTGGCCTGGTAAAGAGACAGCTTCTAATCGTGCTCAACGATAATTCGATGGCAATAGACGCTACTGAAGGGGCGGTTGCAAAGTATTTTTCTAAAGTCCGGCTCAGTCAGACTTATGAAGATTTGCGAAAGACTACCAGCAATATCCTTGAACATATGCCGGTTATCGGCAAAGGTGTTGAGGAGGCGATTGAAAGGATTAAAAAGGGTATTCGTATGGTGTTGCCGGCCAGTCAATTATTTGAGAGTCTCAATGTTCCATACTTTGGCCCTGTTGACGGCCATGATGTTGGTTCGCTTGTTAAATTGTTCAGGACCCTGGGTCAACTGGACCATCCGGCTATTCTGCACGTTTATACGAAAAAGGGTAAGGGTTTTAGTCCTGCCGACAGGGACCCGCGAAAATTTCACTCGACAGGACCGTTCAAAATTAACGGTGATACTGCTGAATCAAGTTCGGTTAGCTCAGGACGGACCTTTACTGATGTATTTGGCGAACATCTGGTCAAACTAGCTGAGAAGGACGACAGAATCGTTGCCATAACCTCGGCGATGTCCAACGGCACAGGGCTGGACGAATTTGGCAGGAGGTTCAGGAAGAGGTTTTTCGATGTCGGTATTGCTGAGAGCGCGGCGGTGGACATTGCTGCAGGTCTTGCAGGGAGCGGATTAAAGCCGGTCGTATGTATATATTCGACCTTTTTGCAGCGGAGCTACGACCAGATATTCCAGGAAGTGTCTCTGCAGAATCTGCCGGTCGTTTTTTGTATCGACAGGGCCGGTTTTGTCGGGTCGGACGGGCCTACACATCACGGTCTGATGGATATCGGTTTTTTGCGGATGATGCCGAATATTGTGCTTATAGCCCCTGCAAACGAGATTGAAATGAAATTAGCCTTGGAGTTTGCTCTGAGCCAGGAAAAGTGCGTTTGTTTGAGGTATCCCAGAGACCTTGTCCCATCGAGTGAGTTTGAAATGGCCGCTTGTAAAAAGCCGTTTGAATTGGGCAAAAGTGTGGTTGTTAGAAAGCACAAAGACTCTTGTTTAGCGCTTGTTGCTTATGGCAGTGTGCTGACAGAGGCCTTGAAAGCAGCCCGGCTTCTGGCCGATGATGGAATTGAAGTTGACCTGATAAACGCCCGATTTGCGGCCCCGGTTGATAAAAAAATTATCTCTTTTCTAAAAAAGGGTAAAGGTATAATAACAATAGAAGACCATGATGTGGCCTGTGGGTTTGGTTCTGCTGTGCTTGAGACGGCGGCGGCCGTACTTGACGGCCCAATTGCAAAACCGATAGTTACGCTTGGTGTCCCGAACAGATATATAAAACAGGATACCCGAGACGCACAACTTATGGATGTCGGTATAAATGCCGATAATATAGCAAAGAGAGTAAGGGAAATGATAAAGGTAAAAAAAACAGGACAGAAAAGCAGCAAGAGCAAATATACGAAGGCGGGGGGAGTTGTTTGAGGGGTGAGTTTACGATGGCAAAAAGTAATCTGCCTAAATTAGTTATTTTCGGCGACGAGAAAAAGAAAAATGTAGCTGTTGCCATTGCCGAATTTACCGATTTTGCCAAAAGCAAAGCTCAGGCCGTGAGCGGTTATAGTATCAAGGAATGTCCGGCTGAGATTCTCAAGGAATGTGATTTTGCGGTTGTATTCGGAGGTGATGGCAGCATTATAGCGGCAGCAAGGTGTTTAAGCCGGAACAAGACTGCGGTAATCGGGGTCAATGTCGGCAAGCTTGGCTTTCTTGCGGAATTCAGCGTCAGCGAACTAAAAGATGCATTTGATAGTATAATGTTAGGAAAAGTTCATATTGAGAAGCGGATGATGCTTAGCTGCACGGTTTTCAATGATGGCCGAGAGAAATTTCACTCAGCCGCTATCAATGATGTTTTTATAACTGCCGGGCAGCCCTTTAGAACAATCGAACTTCAGATTTCGGTCAATGCCCAGCAGCTTGCCGGCTGCGTAGGTGACGGGCTGATTATTTCCACACCGACCGGCTCAACTGCATATAATCTTGCTGCCGGCGGCCCAATCCTGTCCGGCAAAATGGAGGCAATGGTTATTACGCCGATTTGTCCGCATTCACTCAGCTTCAGGCCGATAGTTATAAATGCCGATAGTACGATAGAGGTCCGCTGCGTTCGGGTCAATGAAGGTACGGCTGCGCTAATTGACGGGCAGATTTCATCAGGCCTGTTGGTTGATGATGTGGTCAGGGTTGAAAAGGAAAGCAGTGATTTTATGATTGTTAATAATCCGCTGAGGACCAAGTGGGAAACTTTGGCGGCAAAACTCAGATGGGCGCAAAAGCCGAAATATATGTAAGGGGTTCCAAGAAGCAGCAGCAGGGTACAGGCCGGACAACAAAATGCTAAAACTTAAAATGCAGAACATTAAAATTGAAAACACAAATCTGAAATTGCCGGATGCGCTTCACAGAAGCAGGGCGCAAGGTTGTGGTTTGGGATTTAGGGTCACGGATTTCAGGTTTTGGTTTTGCGCTTTTTGTTTTTCAATATTTGTTTGTTTCGGCTTATCGGCGGTTGTTTGGGCTGTAAGGAATCCTCTGGGCCCGCCGACCATTCCCCCAAGCAGCACCGGCGGTGGTCTTGTTCGCAGTCCTAATCCAATTGACACAAGCAGCAACCTTGTAGTTACCGGCAATGTTAGTGCCGGCAGGTCCTTTCGTGGTATTGTTCCGTATCGGGGTACTTCGGATTTTGCGGCGTCACTTGGCTCATCTTCTTTTGATGCTTTTTTAAGGGATTCGGCGGGTTCGGAGAGTTTCGGCCGATACACGGGAAGGTCGATTCCTTATTATTCGTCTACAAGGACTGTAACGACAACAAGACCAGGCCGAGGGGGTGTTTTCAGGCCGACTGCTGCCGGTGTTGGTGGTCGTGCCGGAGGGGATACTGGTTTATCAGCTCTGTCAAGAAGACAACAACTGTCCGACTGGAGAGGGCAGGTACCTTATCTCGGTTCCAGACCGTCTCAAACCCAAAAAAGAGCGCTTCGGTTAGGCAGGCCGATGACGATGACCCAGCAGGAGCTTGAAGAGGTCATTTCAAGCCAAATTGCCAGATACTCACAGGGCAGGGACTTGACTGGCCGGCAGCGACAGGCCCAGATAGAGCAATTTCGCCATGACCTCAGGCAGGTAAGGGAAAAGACCGATGAATTGAAAAAAAGTGTACTCGGCATAGACGAGTTTTTGAAGCCGGCCACAAAAACCAAACTCACCGATAGTGTTCTAAAATCTCAGCTCGACGAAAAGCTCCGGATGTTGCCGGAACCGACAAAAGAGCTCAAACAGCCTGATACCAGCTCAGATAAGCAGTATTTGGAACCCCAGCCGGATGTTTTTGAACAGATGAAAATGCAGATTGACAGTTCACAAAAACCCCTCGAGCAATTGCCCTCAAAAGAGCCGTCAAAGGGAATTACTGAAAGCAAAGAGAAGCCGGATGAGGAAAGTTCTCAAAAGAAAACTTCCGTACTTGACGAATTTACCGACATTGCATTGGCTGCAAGGGCCCAAAGCGTTTTAGGTCAGCATAAGACGTTTGCTTCGTTTTCGAAAGACAGGTTCAATCAGCATATGAAAACGGCGGAAGAGTATCTGAAAGCAGGCAGGTACTATCGTGCTGCGGATGTATATTCACTGGCATCGATTTACAAGCCTTCCGACCCGCTGCCTTACGCCGGCAAAAGCCATGCGCTCTTTGCCGCCGGTGAATATATGAGCAGTGCGCATTTTCTTTCAAGAGCTCTTGAGATTTTTCCTCAGTACGCACGGTTTAAAATTGACCTTACAGGTATGGTCGGCGACAGGGATAAGCTCGAAAGCAGGGTGGTTGATGTTGAGCAGTGGCACAAATACAGCGGTGCGGCTGAACTGCAGTTTTTGCTTGGCTACATCTATTACCAGATGGACAGGCTTGATAAGGCAAAAGAAGCAATCGATGCAGCTTATGAAAAGATGCCGGAATCGCCGGCTATAATCGCACTTAAAAAAGCTATTGATGATGTGGTAAAGTAATAACAATCTGTAATATTAAATTCGATTTGTTTTGCCGGCGATGATAAAAGCCAACACATCCATAGACATCCAGGGAGTTTTTTCTGATGGTGGCCTGATTGCGCAGTCCCTTTCCGGTTTCGAGTTTCGTCCGCAGCAGCTCAGGATGGCCGATAGGGTTCAGAAGGCATTTATGAGTGGTCGGAACTTGGCCATCGAGGCCGGCACGGGCGTGGGAAAGAGTTTTGCATACCTTGTTCCTGCGGTGGAGCTAATCTACCGTCGTGCCGGTAAGGTGCTGATTAGCACTTTTACCATCACCCTACAGGAGCAGCTCATCAATAAGGACATTCCGTTTTTGGCCGACTGTCTGCCCGGGCCGTTTACAGCGGTTTTGGCAAAAGGCAGAGGAAATTATCTTTGCAGACGTCGGCTTGAATTTGCACTTCGAAGGCCCGAATCACTGGTCGGTCGTTCCACCTCGGAGCTTGAAACAATACGTAACTGGGCCGGCCAAACGAACGATGGCTCTCTCAGTGACCTTGGTTTTCTGCCAGGCACCGCCGTCTGGGATGCCGTCAGTAGCGAGCACGGCAACTGTCCGGGCCGCAGATGTCCTTATTTTGGCAGTTGCTTTTACCGGCGGGCCAGAAGAGCGCTCGACAACGCCGATATCATTGTGGCAAATCATGCACTTTTGTTCAGCGACCTTGTGCTCAGGGAAAACTCTGTATCGATTCTACCGGATTATAAGTATATCATTATCGATGAAGCCCACAACATCGAACATGTGGCCGAGGACCATTTCGGAATAAATATCAGTAATCGCACAGTAAAATTCCTGCTCGATAGTCTTTACAATACAAAAACCCACAAAGGGCTTTTGGCTTATACGAGTGCAAAAAAAGCGGTTGAAATGGTCGGCAAAACAGCTAAAGAGACAGCAGCTTTTTTTAAGCAGGTGCGAAGCTGGTATGAGGACACAAAGGACGAAACTCAGGGCAAATGTTATACTAATTTTACGGATGATACGATATCGGGACATTTGAAGCTGTTACAGTCACAATTGGCCAAGCTGGCGAATGGCACGAAGGATGTTGATGAGAAGTTCGAGATTTTCAGATATGTTAATAAGTGTGGTGCTTTGCTGCAGGATTTGGATTGCTTTTTAATGCAGAAGAAGCCGGATTATGTCTATTGGGTTGAGACTACAGGAGGTAAACAAACAACCGTTCGTTTGAGAAGTGCAGCCGTCAATGTCGGAGATGACGTTAAAAGATGTCTGTTCGACAAATATGAATCCGTGGCATTGACCAGCGCCACTTTGAGCAGCGGCGCAGCGGCGCAGAACAGCGGGTTCGATTTTTTTGCCGGCAGAATCGGGCTTGGCAATTTTGATGCCGTGAAACTCGGCTCACCTTTCGATTACCAAAAACAGGTTACGGTTTATATTGAAAAGGACCTGCCGGAGCCTAACGATAAGGCTTTTGCTGCCTGTGCTGCCGACGCGGTAAAAAAGTACATAAAGCAGACGGCAGGCAGGGCATTCGTGCTTTTTACCAGTTATCAGATGCTCGATGAATTTTCCGGGCAGCTTTCCGAGTGGCTTGGTGAGAATGATATTGAGTTGCTGCAGCAGGGGGCAGGGGTCGAGAGAACTTTGCTTTTGAAACATTTCAAGGGTGATAACAACAGCGTACTTTTTGGAACAGACAGTTTCTGGCAGGGAGTTGATGTGCCGGGTGAGGCGCTGAGCAATGTGATTATTGTTCGACTGCCTTTCGCGGTTCCCGACAAGCCGTTGATAGCCGGCCGATTGGAGCAGATAAAGGCCCGGGGTGGAAATCCCTTCCTGGATTATCAGCTGCCCTTGGCGATTATCAGGTTTAAGCAGGGTTTCGGCAGGCTGATTCGAAACAAGACAGATACCGGCATTGTGGTTGTTCTGGACAGCAGGATAATCAACAAACGCTACGGCCAAAAATTTCTGGCCGCTATCCCAAAGTGCAAAATAGAAATCGTCTCCGCAGAAAAATAATTTAAGCTGTCTTGTTACGGCAGGAAAGTTCGAATAAGAGGCAGCGATTTGAAGGATTCAACTGCCTGAGGGTCGGCCCGCTTCATACTCTATTGAACAAGTTGCTTTTTTGTCAAGTGAGAACTTCTCCTGTAGTTGAGCCGGGTTATTTTTCAGGTGTCTGCTTTAGCAGCATCTGTAATTCGCTCGTTCTGTCAACGTTCAGGTCGATTTCGCTGAAACTGGTTTCGCCTAACGGCAGCACAATGAGCAGGCGGTTGCAAACATCGATTTCTCCGACGCCTTCTTCAAGTTCAAAGCTAAGTATATGTCCACCTCTTTTACGGTCTCTTGAGATGAAGTTAAGATAGTAACCCGGAATGTTTACTCTGTTTATGTAGGCTGGGAATCTAAAACCCACAATAGTGCCGCGGACGTTTTCAAACTCAAAAACGGATTGATTTTTTAGTGCTTCTGTTATCGTCTCAAAAGGTTCTGTTTGTGCCGGCAGGCTTCTGACCTTCATCTTTGAAAAGCGACCATTTATCTTTATGGCACAAAAAATGTTTGTCTCTGGTGCGAACTCATCTATGATGTTTTTGAACCGTTCGAAATCGGCTTTGTTTTTTAGTTTGATTACGCTGTCTTTCCTGAACTTTACTACCGTAGCGAATGGGGTTGTCAGGTTCTTTTTTGGTTTGCGGACTTTGCCGTCGGCTGTGATTTGATACATTTTGCCGTTCAGCAGCACCATTTCACCGTCGAGTTTGTCGAAGGTTCCTACACCGAAATTACCATACGAGGTCAGTTTTTTACAGCTCATCCGGCTTTGGTAAGCTCCTGAGAGCAGTGCGTCTATGGTTGAGACCTGCATAATGGTATTTGGTTTTCCTGTGCCGCATCCGGCGATGCAGGCAAGTATACAGGTTGATAATATTGCAGTGATTTTTTTCATTTTTAATGCTCCTCTTCCTTTCGTTTCTTAACTACTTACTACAAACCGAATAGTCTAAAAAAAATCTTTGTCCTGACATATTTTAACTGAGTTTTAGGTTTATCGTGTGAAAAAGTGCGAAAAAGTGTAAAAAAGTGCAAAATAATGCAAAATTGCGGAACTGCAGCG
>CAYXPG010000006.1:0-2026 GCA_964467205.1 uncultured Pirellulales bacterium
TCAATCGCTTTCTTTTCTGTCTTTGTCTCGGCGGCATCAATCTCGCTGAGCATCAGGGCATAATCATCGGCGGCCAAAATCATCTGCCGGACCGGCCAAATACGTCCACCCTCGAAGAACATATGTTCAGTCCTGCAGAGCCCTATGCCTTCTGCGCCAAAGTCTCTTGCCCGCCTGGAATCTTCCGGCGTATCGGCATTTGTCCGAACGCCAAGTCTGCGAACCTCATCACAAATCTTCATAAACCTTCCGAAATCACCGCTCATTGTCGGCTCTACGGTAGCTAATTGCCCCTTCATAACCTCGCCGGTGGAGCCATCGAGACTAATCCAGTTCCCCTCCTTAATTACAAGCTTACCGACGTTAAATTTTCCCGCCTTATAATTAATATTCAACGCACCAACACCGGCAACGCAGCACTTACCCATCCCGCGTGCAACCACAGCAGCATGGCTGGTCATACCGCCGCGAGCGGTCAAAATACCCTCCGCCGCATCCATACCGCCGATGTCCTCAGGACTGGTCTCGATACGGACAAGAATAACCTTTTTGCCTTTCTTCCTCCACGTCTCTGCGTCATCGGCGCTAAAGACAACCTGTCCGACGGCCGCACCGGGCGATGCCGGAAGCCCCTTTGCAAAACAGTCTCGCCTGGCTTTCGGGTCAAAGTGCGGATGCAGCAGATGGTCCAACTGCTCCGGCGTTACCCGCATAACCGCTTCTTTTTTTGGAATGAGTCCTTCATTAACCATATCAACGGCGTTTTTGACGGCTGCTTCAGCCGTACGCTTGCCTGTTCTGGTCTGGAGAATATAAAGTCTCTTCTGCTGAATGGTAAACTCCATATCCTGTATATCCTTATAGTGCTTCTCCAGCTGCGTCATCAGTTTGGTAAGCCGTTTGTAAGCGGGCGGTATAATTTTACCCAGCTTCTTCAATGGCAAAGGCGTCCTGATACCTGCGACAACATCTTCGCCCTGTGCGTTCATCAGAAATTCGCCATAGAACTCTTTTTTGCCGGTACTCGGATTGCGTGTAAAGCAAACACCGGTCCCGCAATCGGCCCCCATATTCCCGAACACCATCGCCTGCACGTTCACAGCCGTCCCCAGCAAACCGGTAATATTATTGAGCCTGCGATACGTAACCGCCCTTTCAATCATCCACGAACTAATAACCGCATTGATAGCGTGTGTTAACTGAACGCTTCCCTGCTGTGGGAATAACTGTCCGACGTGTTTTTTGTAAACGGCCTTGTATTTTTCGACGACCTCTTTTAACTGTTCGGCACTTAACTCGTTATCGAGTTCGACGCCGGCCTTTTCCTTGGCTGAATGAATTACTTTCTCGAAATATTCGTGCTCGCAGCCCATCACAACATTCCCGAACATATCAATGAACCGGCGATATATATCGTAAGCGAACCGGGGGTTGCGGGTTCTCTTTATGATACCTTCAATCACTTCATCGTTTAGCCCAAGGTTAAGCACCGTATCCATCATCCCAGGCATAGAGACGGCGGCTCCGCTTCTGACGCTGACCAGCAGGGGCTTTTGTGGGTCGCCCAATCCGGTACCCATCGCCTTTTCCAGTTTAGCTACGTTCCTGTCAATTTCTTCAGCTAATCCTTTTGGCCATTCGCCTTTGTTCCTGTAATATTCGTCGCAGACCTTTGTTACGACGGTGAAGCCCGGCGGAACCGGCACACCGAGGTTGGTCATCTCCGCCAAATTTGCGCCTTTACCGCCTAAAAGCTCTTTCATCTTTGCGTTGCCTTCAGCTTTTCCGTTGCCGAAGAAATAAACCCATTTTCCTGCCATTGTTAAAAACTCCTTCTTAGAAATACCAATTACACATAACTTTACAAATAGCCCTGATTAAAGGACTGTTTTTGCACACAAATGTAACAAAATTACACTGGAAAACAGAGTTATGCACTATATTACAATGAGCCGTTTATGTCAAGGCCGTTAGAAATTTTCGGGCATTATAAAATTTTTAACGGGGTCAACGATTAAAAAGCTTT
>CAYXPG010000006.1:2126-7802 GCA_964467205.1 uncultured Pirellulales bacterium
GTTTCGAGAAGTTTTGCCCCTTTGGCCTTCATCTTGCGAAATGCGAACTTTGCTTCCCTCCTGCTATAAGAACCAACGGCATCCACTACAACGCTGACTTTTTTGCCCCGCTGCCTCAGTCCCAAAGCCGTCGCTTTGACAGCACCTTCGGCACTTGCTCCTATCAAAACGAACTCATCTGCCCGAACTTCGCTGAGCAATCTCTCAATCCGGGGCTCATCGAAGGGGTCAACGCAGCGTTTGTGAAAAATAATTTGTCTGTACCGCTGCAATATGTCTCTGGGCAAATCAGTACTTCCGTCCGCCGGGAAACTGGCCCGATTACTCAGCAGTGTATATCTTATCTTTTTCTGGCCTTCAGTTCCGTCAAGACAGTAGCCGACTGCACTGCCGCCGTTATTATTGGGATAAACCTCACAGGTAGAAATTATCGGGATTTTATTGTGTCTTGCCCATGCCATTACCCTGCGAACATTGGCCAGTACCCTCTTGTGATTTCTTATGCACGCATTACCCCCGGCAAGAAAAATATCTCTCTGCGTACTGACATCTATCAGAATCTTTTTACGCCGAATTCTAATTAGCTGTCTAATCACTTTTCGAGCCCTCTTGTATATACTAATTATATACTTTCATCCCATACTAATACGTACGTACCGACCGAGAGCAGGTTCACATCCTCTTATCGAATGTCTCTTACCGCAACTTTAATCGCAATAAAGGGCAAAAAAACGATTTCCATCTTCGAGAAAACCGCCCCGCCGGGTATAATTACAGCTATTGAATGTATATACGATAATAGAAAAGTATTTTTTGGGCATAACCTGACTATGGGCCGAATTTTAGAAGACTATCCTGCAGTTTCGCTAAAAGTCGAAGATTTGGACGGCAAAATCGATTTTGCCCGGATTTTCGGACGTACCGCTGCGGTGCATATTGAAATCGGCAGCGGCAAGGCAACATTCCTGCTCAACCAGGCCCGGGCCCGGCCACAGGTCAATTTTCTGGGTATCGAATGGGCAAACAAGTACTACCGCTATGGCATTGACCGCATCGGCCGATGGGGAGTGAATAACGTTCGCATAACTCGCACCGATGCTGCAAAGTTCCTGGCCGACTTTGTGCCGGACAGCTCTGTGGATTGTTTTCATATCTATTTCCCCGACCCCTGGCCTAAAAAGCGTCATCACAAAAGGCGCTTTCTGTGCCGGGCCAATCTCGAACAACTCCTGCGCTGTCTGATTACCGGCGGAGCCATAAAAATCGCCACAGACCACGCTGAATACTTCGAGCAAATACAGAAAGTCATAGCCGACCAGGCCGGCAAACTTGAAAAAACCGAATTTCTTTCCACTGCCGGCGCAGACCAAAACGAATGGGTAGGCACAAACTTCGAAAGAAAATACCTCAAAGAAGAAAGACCGATTTACACCATCGCCGTAAGAAAAGCATAGCACCCGCCTTTTTATTTACACAAAGAACCCTTGCCTCTACAAATACTTATATAAATGTTTTTGAAAATTCTCTGATATTTTACGAACAGTTGTATTTGAGCAGCGTATTTATTGACGTACCAAAAAAGCTTGTTCCTCCTTCCTCTAAAAGCTTTGGTTGCAGACTTTTATGGGGATTAAAAGCGGCGGTATCAGGGAAAATAATACCGCCGCCTTTTTTTGTTCTTTGTCGGCCAGAGCGCAAGAATCACCCCTCCTGCAGGGTTTGCTGCTGCATTTGAATGATTTAGTAACTTTTTTTCAGCCGGCAATACTCTCTTCCAGGCGGGCAAGAATGGTCCTTGCTTTCGATATTTTATTACCCATCGGGCTTTGCCAGCGCACCTCGGCATTTCGCCTGATTTGGTCTTCGACCCTTTTGCAGGCCAAAAGCACCGTGGCGTGATTTTTGTTGCCCATGCATCTGCCTATCTCCGAGGACGACATTTTGGTATGTTTTCTGGCCAAATACATACTGAAGTGCCGGGCAAGAGTAATGGTTCTGTTCTTTTTGGATGAGTGTATATTGGCAGGGGTCGTCCCGAAATATGTAGTGACCGCCGATTCGATATCAGATATGTGCACAATCGGGTCGGTCCGGGCCAAATGCTCAGATAGCACTTCCTTGGCCATTTGGAGTTTGACTTTCTCGTTTTGAAGCTCTGACAGTGCAATTAATTTCAAAAGAGTCCCCTGTAGTTCGCGGACATTCGTCCGCAGATTCTCGGCGATGTAACTTATTACATTTTCAGGGATGTGTTTTCGCACGGTTTTTGCATATTGTTTGCAGATTCCGCATCGAGTTTTGAAGTCCGGCGTTTCAATTTTTACGACCATCCCCGCTACGAAGCGGTTGACGAGTTTTTCTGATATTTGTCCAATCATTTTCGGGTGCGCATCGGAGACGAGGATCACCTGTTTACAAGCTAAATCGATGGTATTAAAAGTATGCAGGAACTCTTCCTGCGTTGCAGGTTTGCTGGCCAAGAAGTGAATGTCGTCGATTGCCAGCAAGTCCGTTTGCCGCATTCGTCTCCTAAAAGCCTCCAGCTTTTTTGTCTTCAAGGCCAGCACAAACTGATTGGCAAAGTCTTCAGCAGACAAAAACAACCAATTAGTTTCGGGTCGGCTCTTACTCAGTGCATTGCAAATCCCTTGCAGCAGATGAGTTTTGCCGACCCCGTATCCTCCGTGAATAAAAAGCGGATTAAACGAGTTTTTTTGCTCGCCAATAACAGCTTTGGCAGCGTTGTAGGCCAGTTCATTCGACGGGCCGACAACAAACGTATCGAGACTCAGTTTCAGTCTTTTGCTCGCAGGAGCTTTTATTCCGGTTCGCCCGCTTGGCGTCTGGGTCCGGGCCCTGGTTACCAGCTTTGCCTGTGAATCCAGTTGCGTCCGCCTCTGATGACCGGAAAGCTCCGGGTCAATGGCAAAAGTAACCTTTCGACCGCCGCCACAAACGGCACGAACCGCCTGTCCGATTTCATCGGAAAAATGATTTTCAATCCAGCTTGCTACGAAAAGATTAGGCACACCCACTTTCAGGTATCCGTCGGTAAGTGTCAGCTTGGTGGAATTCTTAAACCATACCTTATACTTTTGTGCGCCTATCTTCTCAGCAAGAACTTCAGTAATAGCATTTACACCAGAGTCTGCGAACGCCTCCTGTTGCGTTCCAGGCCTCTCATCCGTGATTGTACCCTGCATTGGATATCTCCCCTTCTAATCCGAAGTCCATCTTCTATTCAAAAACAAACTCTTTCTGGCAATTATTGCGCAGTAACAAAATCAATCAACCCCATTTTTAGAAAAATCTTTTCCACCCGGTGAAGGCCATTGCCGGTATTGGCTTTGCGCACGAAAAAAATTTATTTTTAACAGGTTTTACACAACATAAGTTCTTATTGTGGAAAAGCTGTGAATTACAGTTCCAAATATTTGTACATATCGTATCGTGTATAGCGTTTTATCTTCCACCACACACATATACACCGGTTCATTTGCACCCGATGACCGCTGCATAGCCGCCGTCGTGGTCGAATCCTTCTGCCGACGGCAGTGTGAGCAGTTCAGATTCGAGTTTCAACCGTCTGTTTTTCTGCAGAAACTGTTTTGCAAGCTCGCTGTTTTCCTCTTTTTGAATACTGCAGGTGCTGTAGCAGATTTTACCAACGGGTTTTATCATTGCTACAGCCTGCCCAAGCAGTTCGCCTTGTATTTTTGTCAGCTTCGCTATCGCCGACGGATTTATTCTGTAGCGGACTTCGGGTCTTTTCGCCAGTACACCGGTATTCGAACATGGCACATCCAGCAGTACCGCGTCAAAAGGACCAATTTCAGCAGCGACCTTTTCCAGGTTTTCATAAGCCACAACGCTAACGCTGTTTATGCCAAGACGGGCGAGGTTCTCTTGAACTTTCTCCAGACGAGCTTTGTCAATATCGGTTGCGATAATTGTTGCCATATCACCGGTAAGTTCAGCTAATTGTGTTGTTTTCGCCCCCGGGGCGGCACAAAGGTCGAGTATTCTCCAGTCTCGCTGCGGCCTTAAAAGGCGCACAGCATTCGAGGCGGTCAAATCCTGAACGGTGAAAAGCCCCTCTGCAAAACCGGGCAGTTTGGTTACCGCACGAGGACTTTTGATTCTGAGCATCAATTCATCAGGCAATATTTCAGAATCGATGTCAGCTTGACGAAGTTTTTTGGCCAAATCTTCTGTTGTTGTTTTTAGCGTATTGGGCCTGAGGTAAATACTGGGGCGGCGATTGCTCCCAAAGCAAATCTGCCGGGTCCTTTCGGTTCCGAATTCGGTCAGCCAGTCGGCAATCAGCCGCTTGCCAAGTGAGAAAGCTTTACTGTAATAATCGGCCGGCGATGCCTTCGGCCCAGGCAGGATGTCAACGTCAAATTCACAGCCGGCCGAAAGCGTTTGTGGAAGGGTTCTTTTTACATCAGCATCCGAAAGAGGGATTTGGCGATTTTTTATTTGCCTTGTGAGCTGACGAAGAACAGCATTTACAAAGCCGGTCTGCTTTCTGCCTGCGATTTTCTTCGCATTTTCGACCGCCTCGTTGACGATTGAATGTTCGCCTGTCTGAGGTGAATAGATAAGTTCATAAGCTGCTGTTCTTATGATGCCAAGTAGTTTGGCCGGTATTCTCTGCACCGGACAGTCGGCCAGTTTTGCTATTACCATATCAATGGCTCTGGTGTTTCTTATTGTTCCGAAGACAAGGTCGGTGGCCCGCTGTTTCTGCTCGGTCTGCCCCAGCAGCTTATTTAAGATTGGGGCAGCGTAGGTTTTCTTTGGGTCGAAGCCGCTCAGGACAATCATTGCGACGGTGCGTGCGGTTTTTGGTCTTTGGCCGGCCATATTTACTTTTCTATCTTCATAAACACATCGCCCGGTGCGGTCGCCCGACCATTAACGAAATCCTTAAAATCCATAAGTGCAGAGCCATCAGGCTTAATTTTAGTAATCTTCAAGGCCCCTTCGCCGCAGACGACATTTAAGTTCTCATCAAGCACCCCATTCGACAGAGCCGCACCCTTTGAGAGCTCCACCACTTCGGCGCCGGCTATCGTTACCCGCTGACGTTTTTTTGTTTTGTTCGATAAATAAAGGGCCGTCGCACCGGGCCAAGGGTAAAAACCAAGTATTTTCCTTCGCAAGGACCGGGCCGACTCGCTGAAATCTAAAATTGCGTCAGACTTCTTCAGCTTAGGGGCCAAAGTTGCCTTCGAATGGTCCTGCCCGGTATAAACAACTGTGGCATCGGCGATTTTGTCTATCGCTTTCAACAGCACCGGTGCCGCCAAACATGCCAGTCTGTCGTGCAGTTGTCCGGCTGTTTCGCCGGGTAATATTTCGGTTTTTTCCCGGGCCAAAATATCACCGGCGTCCATTTCTTCAGCCAGTTTGATTATGGTGATACCCGTTTCTGTTTCGCCGTTGATTATGGCCCAGTTTATCGGCGCTGCCCCTCGGTATTTCGGGAGCAGCGATGCGTGCACATTTATGGCCGACTTGGGCGGTAAATTTATCAGTTCACTGCCGACTTTTTGGCCGAAAGCAATTACGACAATCAAATCCGCGCAAAACTCAGCAATTTTCTCGATTGTACCCGGAGAATTTACGTTGTCCGTCTCTAAAAATTCAACCGAATGTTCCTTCGCCCAG
>CAYXPG010000006.1:7902-12721 GCA_964467205.1 uncultured Pirellulales bacterium
GCTGAGCCCATACGGTCGGCAATAGTCATTCCGCTGATATGGTCATATTCGTGCTGCAGTACCTTTGCGTAAAGGCCCTCGGCCTCTTCGGTAAATTCATTGCCCTCAAGGTCGGTTGCGGTAACCTTACATCTTTTGTATCTTCTAATCTTCGTATGAACGTCCGGCACAGACAGACAGCCCTCCTCAATTGAGTCAAGCTTATTGGTCGTCGGTGTAACGGTCGGGTTAATAAAGACCTTGACGCTTTCTCTTGTTGCATCGAGCGATACGATAAAAATCCGAAGCCCCACACCCGCCTGCGGCCCCGCCAGACCAACGCCTTTGTTCTCGAGCATAATATCTGTCATCTTCTCAACCAGTCGGCGAATATTATCGTCGATATCCTCAATCGGCTCAGCAGGATTGGCTAAAACATCAGCCGGATAATGTGTAATTCGGCATTTTTCAATATCAATATCCGACATCCATCTCACCCTTAAAAGAAATACGAAAACAGGTGGAAATTCCCCTGTTTCTCCTTTCCTGCGGTTACAATACCCGAAACTCTCCGGTTCGTCAACGCCAAAGGCGGCGAACATAAAAAACCAATAATCAATTATCACAACCCTTTCGACAGAGCAAATTGATTATTGATAATTAGTTGTTCAGATGGTACTCTATCGCCGGTGAAATTTAAGGAAACCGAGGTTATGGAATTATCCTGGCTGATGAAGTTGAGAATCGCTGTTTCTGCGGCCGTCGGAGTGGTCCTGGTTGGTATTGTGGCCTGGCCATTAGCAGCAGCATCGTCTGGGCCGTTTGCGCCCCTTTCGGTGCAGACCGGTGTGATAAGTCTCGGCGACGCATTGATTCTGGCAGCCCTGGCTTTTTTGGCCGGCTTCGTTGCTTACTTTCCTTGCCGACCCTGGGGCAGAGAAATCGGCGTTTTAGCAGTGCCGGCGGGACTGGCCGTCTGGGCTGTGCGGGGTGGAAATATGACCGCCCTGTTACAGCTAAACCCAAGTCTCGCTCAGCGTCAGGAGCTTTTTGCAGCACTTAAATGGGAGCCTTTTTTCTGGCTGGCTATCGTAGCTGCCGGATTCGGCGGTGTACTGGCAGGGGAGAAAATCTTGCCTAACCCAGAGCCGGACAAAGCCAAAGAAAAACCTAAACCTAAATCAGAAAAATACTTAAATGCCGCCATTGCCGTGGCCGGCTCAGTCTTAATAGCTCAGTTTTGTATCAGTGCCTTTGCACAGGGCATCAAGATACCCGACAGCAAACTCGGTTCGGTTACAGCTCAGCCATCCATAGGACAAATCGTTTTTGCGGTATTAGTCTCATTCGCAATAGCCGCTTTTATAGTCAAAAAATTCCTCAACCTTGGCTATATCTGGCCGACAATCGCAAGCGCTCTCGTAACAGCTTTTGCTGTAAGCATTCACATCAAAGAACCCATATTACAGCATCTTGGGCAAAACTGGCCGGCGGTTTTCTTCTCAAATTCGATTACTTCCATCTTACCTCTGCAGATAGTAACTTTCGGCACTTTAGGCTCGATTTGGGGCTATTGGCTGGCCGTTCGATACGATTACTGGCGAGAACACGAAAATTAATATGCCAAAACCCAGGTTCTGGAAAATTTAACATATCTTTTTTAAAATCTTTTCTTTTACATAAGTTTTTATATTCCAAATGGTTATGTGAAGAACACCCCCAAATTCATCTTTTTCGGCAAAAACCAAAAAAAATGGTTGTTTTCGCCCTTGGAATTAGCCGAAAATATAAAAAGTATAAGTATATCTAAAGTTTTATTGGGAAAATCGCGGTTTTGAGGCTAAGTTTTTTCGCAATAATGACATACGAGACCCGAAAATGAACAGCCGGTAAGTTCTTTTCGTAGAAAATAAGGTCAAACCAGCCGACAAAAGGAGTTGGAAATGTTGGTTCTAAGCAGGCAAAAAGATGAATCGATTATCATTGGCGATAATGTCGAGGTTACTATTGTAGATGTTCGCGGTGACAAGGTCCGTCTGGGCATAACCGCCCCAAAAGAAATACCGGTCCATCGCAGAGAGGTGTACGAAGCGATTCAGCGTGAAAAGAAAGAGCGTGAAAAGGAAGAAGACAAGTAAAGCCATCAGGCCGGCCGGTTCATTATAAAATATCTCACACCGTACTATTAAAGCAGCTTTTAAGTAGGACGTTTTTTATGCGTCGACTTTTTGCAGCACTTTTGCACCCAATTAACACACGCCTCGACTCAGATGGGCCGTCAAAGCTCAATCCAATGAACAACTTTTTTAGTCAGTAAATTACAGCTTGCTTTAAATGGCGGAATAATGTTTAATTCCAACTCAAACTTGAAAAAATAAACCTGCACTTATTCAGAGGAATCGAAATGGCAGATTTAAGAGCATTGGCTGATGCCATTATTCAGGGCGACCAGAATACGGCAGTAGAAGTTACCAGGGCTGCTCTCGATGAGGGCCTGGCGGCTAAAAGCATTCTCGATGAAGGATTAATCGGAGGTATGGATACCGTCGGTTCCCGCTTCAAAAATAACGAGATATACATACCCGAAGTGCTTATTGCAGCCCGGGCTATGAAATCGGCGCTTCAACTGCTTGAGCCGGAACTTGCCAGGGCCGGTGTCGAGCCAATCGGCAGGTTTCTGATAGGCACTGTCCAGGGCGACCTGCACGATATCGGCAAAAATCTGGTGGCGATGATGTTAAGAGGCGCCGGCTTCGAAGTTACCGACCTTGGAGTCGATGTTACGGCTGAACAATTTATTGAGCAGGCCGGGGCCGCAAATTCACAGTTAATAATTGGGATGAGCACTCTTTTAACCACAACTATGCCCGCGATGGAAAAAACCATCAAAGCACTGCGGCAAGCCGGGATTTCAGCCAAAGTTATGATAGGCGGTGCACCGGTAACGCAGAATTATGCCGACAAAATCGGCGCCGATGGCTACGCCGATGATGCCGCTACCGCAGTCGATGTGGCAAAAAGCCTCATCGCTTAAGCCCCGCTGTATCTTTAATTTCTGAAAAATACCCATAAACAGCCCCAATTTCGCAAGGTTGGGACTGTTTTTTTTGCGCCAAATCTGGTAAAATGGACACTTGGTTATTGTGGGAAAATTTATGAGACAATAATCGCAAATTATGCGAAAAATAAAGAATACAAATTTAGCTCAACTGTTAATGCAGCTTCGTTTTACACCTCAAAAGAAACGCCGAAAACAACTTGATTCCGTTGAAAAACTGCTGGCGATTATCGAGAAGGACAAGGAATATCCTTTCGAGTTTGTTTGCTTCCGTATTACCGGTTTTCATCCCAAAAACCTGCCTGAACAGCAGCTCATAAAAGGCGATGAGCTTGCCGATGACCTGCAGATTTTCATCTCCAAGCTCAGCGGCCAGCTTGCCCTGCCCGCCGCCGAGCAAAAGCAAAAAATTTATACCATTGAAGAGCTCGCAACAGAGCTGGGTGTCTCGACCAAAACAATCCGCCGCTGGCGAAAACGCGGGCTGATAGCACTGAAATATATTTTCAATGACGGCATAAAACGCTTCGGATTTACCCAATCAGCCGTGCAAAAATTCCTCAAGGCAAATCCCGCCCTTACCGACAAAGCGAAAGAATTCAACCGTATGACAAACAGGCAAAAACAATCGATTATAAAACGGGCCATCACGCTCACCGCCAAAGGAACAATATCCCGCTATCAAATCATCGAGCAAATAGCAGCTAAAATCGGCAGAAGCCACGAGACAATCAGATACATTCTCTTAAACTACGAAAAGGCACATCCGGACAAGTTTATCTCCGACAAACCGGCCGGCGCACTCAGCCCGGAAACAGCAGCAGAAATCTATAAGCTGTTCAAAGACGGATGCGAAATCGAAGAACTGATGAGCCGATTCAGCCGTAGTAAAAGCTCAATATACAGGATTATAATTCTGCGAAGAGCAAAAGAGCTTTTGGCCAAAAAAATCGAATTCATCACCAGCGACGAGTTTCTCGAAGATAACGCAGGGAAAAAAATTCTTGCCGGGCCAATCAGCACACCTGCTCGGCGCCGCAGCGGCTCCGAACCATTCGAATTGGCCGGCAGTTCCCTGCCGCAATACCTCCAGACAATAAAGGACGCCCCCGTTCTGAACAGACAGCGTGAAGTTGAGCTTTTTCGCAGGTACAATTACCTCAAATACCTCGCCTGCATCACCAGGGCGGGCATAAAGCCGGTCCATGCTTCAGGCAGAAGGCTGAAAAAAATAGAAGACTACCTGGCCGAGGCCGAAACTATAAAAAAAATGATAATCGAGGCCAACCTGCGACTTGTTGTCGGTATTGCCGGAAAACATACAACAAGCGGTGCAAATTTGCTGGATTTGGTCAGTGAAGGTAATGTTTCATTGATGAAGGCCGTCGAAAAATTTGATTATACGCAGGGTTTTCGCTTTGCCACGTATGCCTCCTGGGCCATTGCCAAGGAATTCGCACGCAGGATACCGGCTGAGGCCGGCAGGCCCGACAAGGCAAGAGCAGATTCCCTCAAAGATGTACACCGGGATTTGCGAACCACCGCAGCGGCAGGGGTCGAAGTTATCGAGCGGGCACGGCAAAGTCTGGCAAACGTTATCGAGGACAATCTCGACCAGCGAGAGCGGTATATAATCCTGAATCATTTCGGACTGCTCGGCTCGGCCATTAAAAAGAAAAAAAAGACATTAAAGCAAATCGGCGACGACCTCGGCCTGAGCAAGGAAAGAGTCCGGCAAATCGAACTGATTGCACTGCAGAAACTAAAACACTTACTCAGTAT
>CAYXPG010000006.1:12821-26806 GCA_964467205.1 uncultured Pirellulales bacterium
GAGTCCGGCAAATCGAACTGATTGCACTGCAGAAACTAAAACACTTACTCAGTATCGAAGAATTCGAACTGCTGACCGGCTGATAATTGACAATTTTCTATTGTTTATTGGCAGTTGGGGTCAGTCCTTTCGCATATGCGGCTATCTCCAGGCAGAGGTTTAATTTGCCGGGCCTAATTTGTGGCCGGGGGCAATGCTGTATAATCGCTTCTTCTGGTCGGTATTCGTATGCGAGGCGACAACCTTACCGACAAAGATTATATGGTCGCCGGCGACGGTTTCCGACTCTAACGTGCATTCGAAATTGGCAACGGCATCGACAAGCAAAACTGAGTCAATCGCTTTGGCAGGCGTGGTTTCACAGTCAAATTCGGCGAATTTGTCGATGTCTCGGCCGGAATTTGAGCCGAAAAACAGGGCTGCATTCGCCATTTCCGCCGATGCAAATGCAGTGGTAAAACACTTTGAGTGGCGGATAGCTTCGACCGAATAGCGCTTCGGCGCAAGAGCAACAGCCATCATCGGCGGCTCGCCCGATACTATCATTGTCCAGCCAATGGTAACCGGATTGGCCTTGCCGTTTTTATCTCTGGCGATGGCAATTACCACCTGCTCGGGGTACTTGGTTTTGATTGCCTGCTCATATTCGGTTTGTTTTTGCATTGCTCTTACTCCTGATTGCATTTATATTTACCTTCGAGAAATTGCTGATAGAATTATAGTTTCGAGTTCGATTTTGACAAGGAGAAACCAATGGAGACAATCGGCTTTGTCGGCGGAGGCAATATGGCTGAAGCCATTATAAAGGGCACAATAAGCGCCAATGTTTACTCGCCTGACAGCATTTTCGTAAGTGATATCCGGCTTCAAAGACTCAGCTTTCTGGCAAAACGTTATCACATCCAGAGCGCAGATGACAATGCAGCGCTGGCAGACAAGGTCAATATTCTGGTTTTAAGCGTCAAACCGCAGGATATGACCGAGGCCCTGCAGAGCATAAAGGATGCCGTAAAGCCGGATACGCTTGTCATATCCATCATGGCAGGCAAAAGAACCTCTGATATTGCCGCTGTCCTGGGTGACAGGCCCATAGTTCGTGTTATGCCGAACACCCCCGCATTGATTGGCGAAGGCGCCAGCGCATTATTTGCTAACGAAAAGGCAAAGCCGATGCTGGAAAAAGCAATCTCGATTTTCTCGTCTGTAGGCCAGGCCGTTGTCATTGAGAGAGAAGACTTAATGGATGCGGTTACAGCCGTTTCCGGCAGCGGGCCCGCTTATTATTTTCTTTTGACAGAAGAAATCATAAAGTCAGCCGCCAAATTAGGCCTGCCCGAAGATACCGCCAAAAAACTTGTTCTGCAGACCGCAAAGGGCGCAGCCCTACTTGCAGCCGAGGCCGATAAAAAAGGCGAAGGCCCCGCCCAGCTTCGCCAAAAGGTTACCTCGCCCGGCGGAACAACCGAAGCTGCACTGAAAGTCCTGCAAGAGGGCAAATTCGCATCACTAATAGAAGCAGCTCTCAAAAAGGCATGCCAGAGAAGCCGAGAGCTTTCAAAATAAATTATTCTACAATAATCGCCTCTACCGGACACTCCTCAGCGGCCTGCTGAACCGCCTGCTCAAATTCGGCAGGTACCTCATCAACGATAACCTCTGCCATATCCGAGCCCATCTTGAAAACCTCCGGACAGGCATCTACACACTGTTCGCAGGCAGTACAGGTGTCCTCAATTTTAACCTTCATAATACATCCCTTTTAGAAATTGATTATTTATTATTGATTATTTGCCAATAATTACTTATCATCGAAAGCAACATTAAAATCATCAATTGGAATTAGTCAATAGTAAATTTTTCGGCCGGGTCCCATGCAGGCCGAGCCCGTGAATCTGGTCAGGCGGGGAACCGAGCAGCCATAAGCGTGCGCTCTGCAGTGCTGTGGTAAACCCGGCCACCTTTTGAGATTTAATAGTGAAAATTGAATATTGAAGATTCATCTTAGCAGCGAATTTCTACAAATGAACAGCGAGGAACTGAAAGATAGAGTCAAGAAATTTGCCCATAGGTGCGTGAAGCTGGTATTAGCTTTGCCGGACACGCCTCTGGGGCGACAAATAAAGGTTCAGTTGATAAAATGCTCGAGTTCTGCCGCTGCTAATTATAGGGCTGTCTGCATCGCCCAGTCTAAACCAAGTTTTATTTCGAAAATGAGTATCGTCGCTGAAGAGACAGATGAATCATGTTTTTGGCTGCAATTTATACTTGATGAAAAATTGCTTGCCGTCAAGCAGGTTAAGTCTTTGCTTGAAGAAGGAGAAGAATTGACGTCGATTTTTCTGTCCTCGCGTATAACGGCAAGAAAGCGAAGTCCATAAACAATATTCAATCTTAAATATTCAATACCATGGCTTATACTGTTCTGGCAAGAAGATACCGTTCGCAAACGTTCGATGATGTCATCGGGCAGGACCCTATCACCCAAACTCTTAAAAATGCCATAAAGACCGGCAAAGTTGCACACGCCTTTATGTTTACCGGAACTCGCGGCGTCGGTAAAACAACTATGGCAAGGGTGCTGGCAAAGGCGTTAAACTGCCTGGCCTTCGATGAGCCGACAACCAAACCGTGCTGTAAGTGTGACAGTTGTCTCGCAGTGAACCTCGGCGAAGATATAGACGTCATCGAAATTGACGGCGCTACGAATAACGGCGTTGAACAGGTGCGCGAATTGCGACAGAACGCAATTTATCGACCGGCACGGGCGAGGTTCAAAATCTATATCATCGACGAAGTCCACATGCTCAGTACGTCGGCCTTTAACGCACTCCTGAAAATACTGGAAGAGCCGCCCAGCCACGTCAAATTTATCTTCGCTACCACCGAGCCGAACAAGGTCATCGCCACAGTCCAGTCCCGATGCCAGAGATTTGACTTCAACAATATAAGTCCCGACAAAATCGCAGGCCAGCTGAAGTTTATCCTCAAGAAAGAAAAAATAAAATACGAAGAGGATTTTGTCCCGCCGCTGGCCAAAATGGCGAACGGCTCGATGAGAGACGGCCTGAGCCTCCTGGACAGGTTAATAAGCACCGGAGCCGAACCCTTAAATGTTGAACTTCTCGAAGAGTATTTGGGCCGTCCCAACAGCGAAAAAATCTATAATCTCATCGGGAAAATCGGCGACAGTGACGCAGCCGCCACGCTTGACGCAGTGGAGGACTTAATCAATACCGGCCTGGGCGAGGTGCAGATTATTGATTCGCTCGTCGAGTACATGCGCGATTTGATGGTGGCAAAATCGGCAGGGGCAGACACCGAACTTTTAATCCTGACCGCCGAGCAGCGGAAACACACCGGCCGGTTGGCTGAAAAATTCGATACCGCAGCGCTCATTTATAACATAACCGCCCTTGAAAAGCTGCGATGGTCAGTCAAAAACAGCGACAACGCAAGGGCACTTTTAGAGGCCTCACTGCTGCGTTTCGCCTTAAGCGAACACTTCCTTAACGTTGATGCACTTCTTACACAGTTAAAAAGCAGTTCACCAGGCTCAGTAAAAAAAAACAGAGCAGTTCCCGGCGTAAAGACTGAAGCACCCAGCGGCAAGTCTATCCCGAGCGAGTCACCAGTCACCAGTCACCAGCAGCAAGCAACGAGCGACCAGCAACGAATGACCAGCAGCGAGCAGCAAGCATCGAGCAACCAGCAACAAGATAAGCTTGAAACGACTGCCGGCCGGCAGCAGACGAATCCTTCAGCGAGCCGGCCAAAGACAAAAAGTCAAAGGCAAAACGAGATTATCAACAACCCCGCCGTAAAAACCGTCCTGATGGGACTCGACGCGACTATCACAGCAATAGAAGAAGATCGGTAAGAATTCGCTAAACTGTAGCTTGGGGTACAAACAGTTCTTGGAAAGACCGAACAGCAAAATTATCTGTCATCCCTGCAATAAAATCAAGTAGAATCAAACTATCTGGATCCCATTGATTGTAGCAGTTATCCATATCTTCCACTAAAAATTTTTCAAATACACGAAATACAGTTGTATTTTTCAGGCGATCTTTAAGTTTTTCATTTTCCTTAAAACGCTTGGTACAAATAAGCATTTCACGAAGTCCTGAAAATAATGATTTAAGGGTATTTTTGGCTTGTTCCTTATACCTCTCGGCATGTTCGCTATAATAAATATGGCCGTAGTTAAAGTCTATTAATTGTTTCAATAACTCAGCTCTTTTGCTACTTATGGCTATACACTTGCAATCACTTTCATTTATCCTAAGTCGACTTTCGTTTATCATATCTTCCAAGAAAACCCCTATCATTTCGCCATTGTTCTTGCCCAATGCGTCAACAATTTCGGGAGGAACGTCACTCTCTTCTATTATTTCTGTTGCAATGGCATCCTCCAAATCTCTTCCAGAGTACACAATTTTATCAATCAGTCGAACTATACAGCCTTCCAGTGTTGTTGGATAGCCAGCATCTTTTTTATATTTTATTGATTCAAGTTCTTTATCACCATCAAAAGGTTTTAACTCGTGGGTTTCTTTGTCTTCACCCCAGTGTGAAATAATTCCATCCCTAACTTCCCAAGTTAGATTCAGCCCTGGTGGCTCACGATCTAACTTAGCAATTTTGTCTACCACCCTGAGACTGTTAATTTCATGAGAAAAAGAAGGTATGATATCCCTAAGATCTTTTAGCTCATCTTCATCTTTATCGTTGATCAAGTTGTTAATAATTTTTTCCCCTTCGTGGCCAAATGGAGCGTGCCCGATATCATGAGCAAGACCAATAGCTTCAGCTAAATCTTCATTTAGACCTAATTTCCGAGCAACAGTCCTTGCTGCAGAAGCTACATGCAGAACGTGTTCGATACGTGTGCATACGTGGTCATTTCGAGGGAAAAAGAAAACTTGAGTTTTATGGCGTAATCGTCGAAATGCTTGCGAATATATGATTCTATGGACATCGCGTTCGAATTCCCAGCGTAATCCATCAGAATCTAGTGGTTTTACTCTTCCCTTAGTTCCTATAGCTGCATATTTTCCGGGGTAACATTCTGATTCTTGCCTTTTGTATATGGACATGTTTCCTCCGCAAAAAGCTTTATTAGAAGTTCTGTAATTTCGTCGGTTTTTTTCTGCTCGATCAAATATTCACTAATTTGTGACCCTTTGTTTTTTGCCGTTTCAAAACGAGGCGTAGTTTCGAATGATATATTTCCATTAGATTGGGAAATTTTTCTGTCAAAAGCTGTTGGAATATCTTGATATTCGCTAATAATTTCAAAATCAGACAAACCTGTTACTAATGGATTACAGTTGCCTTGGATTAAAGATCGGTCATCATTTTTAAAAATTACCAGGGATTTATCATGAGCCCAGGCAATTCCTGCTTCAACCATTGCTCCCTCATCTGGTACACGTCCGTTCATATTAAGAACAAGACCCTGGCTGTCTATAATCTCAAATACATCGAGTGAAAAAATGGCCATGTTGAGTATTTTTATTGCGTCTTCCAAGGCAATATCTCTTTCAACGAAAACAGGTAATAATTTGGCAAACTCTAAGCCATTTTCTTGGGGCAAAAATACCAAATAACCAGCATCTTTTAAAGCAGATGCGATACTGTCCATTTCTTCACGTTCCTTTGGATTAAATAAAGGACCTGCACAATATACCTTGAAGAGATGTCTATCCATGCCAACTCCTTGTATCACATAAATGGACTACGTTATCCTGCTCTCGTTTTGCATACTAATACACCACTTTTTAAAATCAAGTTTTTTTTTAATCTTTTAATATTTTTTTCATCGGTTGACATCAATGTGGGGGGTGGTATAAAGTAGCAACAGGAGCTTAAATCGTAAGTAGAGATTTAAAAACAGGCTATGAGTTCTACATATACTGAAAGCTTGGATAAACTTATTGAGCAGTTTGGCAAGCTGCCGGGGGTGGGGCCCAGGACGGCTGAAAGGCTCGCCTTCTATATACTAAATGCTGAGCCAGCCGAAGCCATGGCACTGGCCGGGGCCATAAAAGATGTCAAAGAAAAAATCAAACGCTGCAAAATCTGCAACAATCTCTCAGAAGGACCAACCTGCCAAATCTGCTGTGACGCTCGGCGGGATAAAAGCCTAATCTGCGTTGTCGAGCAGCCAAAAGACATTATAAATCTCGAAAAAACAGGGGCCTGCAAATGGGTTTATCATGTTCTCGGCGGTCATATCGCCCCGCTCGAAGGCACCGAGCCGAGCGATTTGACCATTGACCAGCTCATAGAGAGGGTGCGAAATGGTGATGTAAAAGAAGTAATTATGGCAACCAATCCCAATATGGCCGGCGACGGCACAGCACTTTATATAAGCTCGCTGCTCAGACCTGCCGGCGTGAAAATCACCCGCCTGGCAAGAGGACTGCCCACAGGCACCACAATCGAATATGCAAGCGGCAAAATGCTTACCGACGCTATAATCGGCAGACAAAATTTAGAATGACTTCCCTCTTTTATTTATAAAGTTTTTGCAGCCTCCGTCGAATATTGCCGAAATTCTTCAGTATATTTATGGTATAATAATGGATGGAGCCGGGATACTGCACCGAACAGAGCGAATAAAGCGCCTGCTGAGGACTTTTTATGAAGCTGGAAATGAAAACACAGATGCGGCTGGAGCAGAAAATGATACTCGCTCCGCGTATGATTCAGTCGATGGAGATTCTACAGCTTCCAATCCTCGCACTTCAGGAAAGAATCGAACAGGAACTCAACAGCAATCCTGTTTTGGAGGTCGATGAATCCTCAAATCCCGAAGCAGCCGGGCCCCCTGAGCAGCCCAGCAGCCCGGCCGATGACGGCGAAAAAGATTTGGTCATCAGCGCCGACAGCAACAAAGGTGAAGACTTTGAACGAATAACCAATCTTGACGACAATTATCAGGACTATATGGAAAGAGCACAGTTCTTCAGTCGCCGCTTTCAAACCGGTGAGCCTGATAAAAAACTTGAGGCGATAAAAAATACCGCAGCACCACCTCAATCGCTGCACGAACATCTCTCCCGGCAGTGGGGGCTGGTCGAGGCCGAAACAAAACTAAAAAAAGCCGGCGAGATGATAATTGATTACATCGACGACAGAGGGTATCTGTCCGTAAGACTGGAGCAGTTGCACAACAAAGACAGAACCGATTTTACCTTCGAAGATTTAAAGAAAGCCCTGGAGCTTGTGCAGAAGCTCGAACCAACAGGCGTAGGCGCCCGCGACCTTAAGGAATGCCTGCTTATCCAGATGGCCCAAAACACCGAGGATATGAGTTTTGAAATGCGCCTGATAGGTAAGCATATGGACGAGCTGCTCGAAAATCGTCTGCCTGACATCGCCAGGAAAATGAACTGCAGCATCGAAGCAGTCAATCAGGCCATTGAGCGTATGAGCAAACTGGATACCTCGCCGGGTCTGCAAATCGGATGGGACCGAAATCATCCTATCACCGCCGACGTAATAGCGGAGCAGTCGGAAAATTCGGACGGCTTCACTGTACGATTGGCCGATTCCTCCCTGCCGAATCTCAGAGTCAATGACTACTACACAAAAATATCAAAAGATACCGTAACCAATGATAAAACAAGAGAATTCTTACGAAAAAATATCAATTCCGCCAGATGGATTATAGAGGCGATAGAGCAGCGAAAGAACACTCTGCTCAAAGTCGCAAAGTCGGTGGTGAAACATCAGAAGGAGTTTTTTGAAAAGGGGCAGCTGCATCTAAAGCCGCTGCCGATGTCAAAAGTGGCCGACGACGTCGGTGTGCATCTGGCCACCGTCTCCAGAGCTGTCGCCGGCAAATACATCCAGTGCTCCTGGGGGATACTGCCGCTGCGAAAATTCTTCAGTGGCGGCACAGAAGACATAAACGGTAATGGACACAGTTGGGAGGCGATAAGGGCGAAATTGCAGCAGATTATCGACGCAGAGGACAAATCCAAACCGTTAGGCGACGACCAGATACGCAAAAAGCTGGCCGAAGCCGGCATCAAAAATCTCGCCAGAAGAACCATCGCTAAGTATCGAAAGCTCTTGAACATACCCGCCGCAAGGCTTAGAAAAAAATACTGACTTCGCCGAGAAAACGCCTAAAATTCTTCCTGAAAAATATTTGATTTTATTTGAACTATATGTTACTATGTGAGTATATAATCATATAGTAATTAAGCTGGAGATCTAAAATGATTAGCAGGAAAAAACAGTTGCTCTTTGAAAAACAGGCCGAAATCGCAAAGGCAATAACTCATCCGCTGCGAATTGCTATTGCCGATTTTCTAAAAGATGGCCGGCGGTGTGTCTGTGATATTGCCGGGCATATCGGCTCGGAAAGGTCAAACGTCTCCCGGCACCTTTCGATAATGGTTAGTGCCGGCGTGCTGGAACATCACAAAGAGGGGCTCAAGGTTTTCTATAGTCTCAAGACACCCTGCATTCTCGACTTCTTTTCGTGCATGACCACCTGTTTAAGACAGCAGGCCAAAGACAGCCAAAAGCTGCTTAAGGTGCTTTAGTAAGGGAGTTTTTGATGAACTTCAAAGCAGAGTCAAAAAAGCTGGCTGTCATTATCGCCGTATTTCTCGGCTGTTTTTATCTGCCCGTCGGCATCAGGCGCTTCGATAATGCTGTTACCGAATCCCTGCATCTTCTAAAGTGGTATGCTCAGGAGCATGTACTTCTTTGCCTTGTGCCGGCCTTTTTCATCGCCGGGGCAATTTCCGTTTTTGTGAGCCAGGCCTCGGTAATGAAATATCTCGGCGCCAAAGCCAACAAGGTACTGGCTTACGGTGTCGCAAGTGTCTCAGGGACAATACTGGCGGTTTGTTCCTGTACGGTACTGCCCTTATTTGCAGGAATATACAAAATGGGGGCGGGATTAGGCCCTGCCTGTGCCTTCCTGTATTCCGGCCCTGCGATTAATGTCTTGGCAATAATTCTAACTGCCCGGGTGCTTGGTCTTAAATTAGGTATTGCCCGTGCGGCAGGAGCAATCATCTTCAGCATTGTCATCGGCCTTGTTATGCATCTGATTTATCGAAAAGAAGAACTTGAAAAGGCCGACGGCCAAATTGCAACGCCTCAATCGCAGCTTTCTCGACCTCTTTGGCAAAATGCCATCTATTTTGCCGGCATGGTTGGAATTTTAGTTTTTGCCAACTGGGCCAGGCCGCTTAACAATAGTGGCTTGTGGTTCCAAATCTATTCTGTCAAATGGATTATTACAGGGATTCTGGCGATAGCCCTGATTTCTATGTTGGCGCTATGGTTCAAAAAAAATGAACTTGGCCGGTGGGTTGGAGCAAGCTGGAGTTTTGCAAAACAAATCCTGCCGCTTCTGTTTCTTGGCGTAGTCATTGCAGGTTTTCTGCTTGGCCGGCCTGATAACGAGGGTATTATTCCATCGACTTGGGTTGAACGAGCAGTTGGAGGCAATTCAATATGGGCCAACCTGTTTGCATCTGTAGCTGGAGCTTTTATGTACTTTGCAACACTTACAGAAGTACCTATTCTGCAGGGTTTAATCGGTGCAGGCATGGGCAAGGGACCCGCTTTGGCACTGCTTTTAGCCGGGCCGGCTTTGTCATTGCCGAATATGCTCGTTATCCGCTCTGTAATGGGTACGCAGAAGACAATTGTTTTCGTTCTGCTTGTAATTGTGATGGCTACAATTTCCGGAATTATTTTTGGAGCAATTTTTTAAGAGGGCTAAGTAATGAAGAAAATTCAGGTTTTAGGAACAGGTTGTCCTAAGTGCAAAAAACTGGCCCAAAATGCCGAAATTGCCGCTAAGGCTCTGGGAATTGAATATGAAATTGAAAAGGTTACAGACATCAACAATATTATGAGCTTCGGCGTGATGATGACACCGGCTCTGGCTGTTGATGGCCGGGTCAAAATTGTCGGCAAAGTGCCATCACCCGAAGACATCGAAAAAATGATTGATTAGCTTCGGCCTTTTTCAAAAAAGAAGGGTATGTGGAATATGAATAAGTTTGTAAAAATCGCTATAGTTATAGTCTTGATAGTCGTCGTTGGTGCAGTAATTGCCCTTAAAGAAAATAATAAGGCCGATTCAAAATCTAAAGACCCCGGCAGTTCTGTTGAAAATATTCCTGCGGCAGAACATGACAAGGCCGAACAAATCAAGGCATTGCCCCGGCTGGTTGACCTTGGCGCAGACAAGTGCATCCCCTGCATAATGATGGCTCCCATTCTTGAAGAGCTAAAGAAAGAATATGCCGGAACTTTTAACGTGGAATTCATTGACATCTGGGAAAATCCGGATGCCGGAAGAAAGTACGGCATTAGAATTATTCCAACACAGATATTCTATGATGCCGCCGGCAAAGAACTCTCTCGCCACGAAGGTTTCTTCTCCAGAGAAGATATTTTATTAAAGTGGAAAGAACTCGGCGTGGAACTTACAAAACCAAAATGATACAACAGCTTTTTACAACATTAACGCGTGCCGTTGAAAGCACTCCGCTAATTGCTGTTGGTGCTGCTTTTATGTGGGGCATTCTCAGTATTCTGTTGAGCCCCTGTCACCTGGCAAGCATCCCTTTGATTGTCGGATTTATTGATGAACAGGGACGCATCTCAACTCGGCGGGCATTCTTGATTTCTACACTGTTTGCTGTCGGCATTCTGATTACAATTGGCGCAATTGGTGCGATTACTGCTGCAGCAGGTCGTATGATGGGCGACGTTGGCCGATACGGCAACTATTTTGTAGCGGTGATTTTCTTTATAGTGGGGTTACACCTTTTAGGAGTAATACCAATGCCTTGGAGCGGCCCGGGCCAAGTTGGTATGAAACGCAAAGGTATGCTTGCAGCCTTTATCCTTGGTCTTATTTTTGGAATTGCGTTAGGCCCCTGCACTTTTGCTTATATGGCTCCAATGCTGGGTGTGACCTTCAAGCTTGCTTCGACTAACCTGCTCTATGGAGTTTTGCTTCTGCTTGTTTATGGGATAGGTCATTGTTCGGTGATTATTTTTGCCGGTACATTTACCGAAGTCGTCCAGCGTTATATGAACTGGAATGAAAAGTCCAAAGGTTCAATTATTCTGAAGAAAATCTGCGGCATACTGGTGCTGCTCGGAGGTATTTACCTTATCTGCACCGCTGCCTGATATACTACCTAATCGATGAATTTCATACAGTCACAGATGCTGCAAAAAATAAAAGTGTTTCAATTTTAGGGTCGAAAAAATGAATGTTAAAGCTCCTGATACCAAACAGGCCGGCGGCTTAAACGTTTTTGAGAAATATTTGACGATTTGGGTCCTGTTGTGCATTGCAGCCGGGATTGTTCTCGGCAGGTTTGCCCCAGGTTTCGCCAAATATCTTGACAGCTTGGCCATATATGTCGACAAAGCCCCGGTTGTTTCAATACCTATCGCAGTCTGCCTGTTCTTTATGATGTACCCGATTATGGTCAAAATCGACTTTGCCGAAGTTCTAAAGGCAGGCAAAAGCATAAAACCTGTTGGCCTTACTCTGTTTGTCAACTGGGCTGTCAAACCGTTTACTATGTACGCCATCGCATTGTTCTTTTTGGGTGTATTGTTTCACGGTTTTATTGGCCCTGAGGCGGTTGACCATGTCAAAATGCCTTTTGGACTTGATTTGCCCGTCGGCGCCACCTACGGAGCCGGTACCGTAATCGAAGTCGAAGGAACAAAGTGCCTTCAGGTACCTCTCTGGCGGAGTTACCTGGCAGGCTGTATCCTTTTAGGCATCGCTCCCTGCACGGCGATGGTACTGGTATGGGGTTACCTTTCAAAGGGCAATGACGGCCATACCTTGGTAATGGTTGCTATCAATTCTTTAACGATGCTTTTGCTCTATGGCCTGCTTGGGGGGTTCTTACTTGGGGTCGGTCGCCTGCCGGTGCCGTGGCAGGCATTATTATTATCTATCGCGATATATGTAGCTTTGCCTTTGGTGGCAGGATATTTGTCCAGAAAATGGATTATTGCAACTAAAGGCCGGCAGTGGTTTAAGGAAAAATTCCTCCACGTTCTTACTCCTGTTACGATAATCGCATTACTTGTTACTCTCGTCTTGTTATTTTCATTCAAAGGCGATGTTATTCTTTCAAATCCATTAACAATTCTATGGATTGCAATACCATTGTTCATCCAGACCAATCTTATCTTTTGGTTAGGATACGGCTTGGCGAAGTTGCTAAAACTAAACTATGAAGATGCAGCTCCTTCTGCAATGATAGGAGCTTCCAATCACTTCGAGGTTGCTATTGCCACTTCCACAATGCTGTTCGGCTTATCTTCCGGCGCAGCCCTGGCAACAGTTGTTGGCGTACTTATAGAAGTACCCGTTATGCTGATGCTTGTCAAAATCTGCCTGCGAACACAGAACTGGTTTGGTACGGTTAAGAATGAGAGATAGAAAAGCCGTGCGAATAAGGCTTTTTCAACGGTTCGGTGCTCTTCGGGCATTCTTGTTTTTAACAATATAGTCCATTTTCATTGTTGACACTGCCAGGCAAAGAGGTATACAGTGTTTGCTGAATCGCGGCTTGACTCTGAAAAAACAGCCGGAAAAAACGTTCGAAGCACAAAATAGATTTCCACTTTGGTGGAAATAACAGGGAAGTTAAAACAGGAGGTATAATATGGACCCTGCGATTTTCAAGGCATATGATATAAGAGGCGTTTACCCGGACCAAATCGATGAAGAAGGTGCGTGGAAAATCGGCTATTCTTCGGCACGGTTCCTGCGCTCTATGCTTACCGGTTACGAGCGGGGTCTGGCCAACTCACATTCGCTGTGCATCGGACGGGATATGAGAACTCACAGCGAATCCTTAGCCGCCGCACTTATAGAGGGAATGAATGCCAGCGGGACAAACGTCATTGATATAGGAATGATTGATACTCCACAGATGTATTTTGCAATCAATCATCTGGGCACCTGTGGAGGGGTACAGGTAACAGCTTCACATAATCCGGCAAAATATAACGGCTTCAAAATATCAGGCCGACAGGCAAGACCCGTCGGAGTCGATACCGGACTAAAAGACATAGAGCATATCGCAATGGCTCTGCTTCACACAAAAGGAAAAGTCGACGGCACAATAGAAAAATATGACTTGACCGCAGAATATAAAAATTACGTGCTGAACTTTTTAGGACCAAAAATAAGAGAGCTGAAAATCGCTGTTGACGCTTCGAACGGGATGGCCGGAAAAATAGTCCCCGCTATCTTCGGCGATTTACCAATAAAAATAATCGAGATTAACTTCAAGCATACCGGAAAATTCAAGCACGAACCAAATCCGCTGGTTGAAAAAAATCTGGCACAGGTTAAAGCCGCCGTGAAAAAACAAAAATGTGACTTCGGCATTTGCTTCGACGGAGACGCCGACAGATTGATAGTAGTTGACGAAAAAGGCAAAACTATCAGTTGTGACTTGATGACGGCTTTGATGGCACCGTATTTTCTGAAAATGAATCCGAGCTCAACGATTGTGTACGATTTACGCAGCAGCTGGGTCGTTGTCGAAGAAATTCTCAAGCACGGCGGCACTCCACGAAGAGAAAGGGTCGGACACGCATATATGAAAAAAGCTCTAAGGGACTCTCACGCTGTATTCGGCGGCGAACTCTCAGGACACTTCTATTATCGCGACAACTACTGGGCAGATTCCGGAATGATTACCCTCGTGCATTTACTCAACATTGTCAGCAGCACCAATGTCCCTGTAAGCGAGCTTATTAAGCCCCTGCGAAGATACCACAGCAGCGGAGAGGTAAACTTCGAGGTTGACGATAAAAAGGGCAAAATGGATGAACTGGCAAGAAAATTCAGCAGCGGAGAATTCGACTACCTCGACGGCGTTACAATCCGATACAAAGACTGGTGGTTTAATTGCCGAGCGAGCAATACCGAACCCCTGCTCCGATTAAAT
>CAYXPG010000006.1:26906-28786 GCA_964467205.1 uncultured Pirellulales bacterium
GCATACCCTGCTCTTGCGCAGATAGAGCAATTATATGCTGTCGTTGTACCGCCTGATTCCGAGCCGAATAAAGATGGATTAGTCTGGGAAGAGCTCGAGGCAAAAATAGCCCGCAAACTCAAGGAAGCCGGCATCAAAAATGTTAAACCTTGCTCCCTGCCCATTCCACAGCTCAGAATTAATATTGATATGCTGAAACTTGACGTTCCACAAAGATATGTGTTCCATATTCAAACATCCTTAGCACGGCTTGTAACCCTGCCGGCCCAGCGAAACCCGCATTTCCAGGTCGATGTCTGGAAAACTGAGCCGCTGATGCAGATGGTGTCGGCGAAAAATATGCCCGCCAAAGTTACCGATGCGGTTATCGAACAGGTCGAAGTTTTTATCCAGGCGTACCTCACAGCCAATCCGAAGGACAAACAACCTGCGCCCGCCGATGCTAATGACGTCAGCGCAGTGATAAAAGAACAGCTTAAGCCCCCCGCTAAATCGGTTCAAGCCGAATATAAATATGTTGCATCAAAGAACAGCGAAGTCTTCCACAAACCGGATTGCAACTGGGCAAAGAGAATCAAACCGGAAAACCTCACAGGTTATAACAACAGAAACGAAGCACTAAAAGCCGGCAAAAGACCCTGCAAACGATGCAAACCGTAGATATATGAAAACAGCAACTGTGGCAATGTGGATTTTAATCACAATTGTCGTTACAATTTGAGAATATAAGGAAAAAATTATGAAAAAGCTGGTTATGTTGGACGAGGAGCCGCAGGACATCCTTAAAGAGCGCGTAACATCAATCGATGCACTGCGGGGATTTGCTATGTTCTGGATTATTGGGGGCGAGATGCTGTTCTCCAGCCTGGTAAAGGTGTGGAAAAATCCTCTGACAGAAACAATAAATCAGCAGCTCAGCCACGCAAAATGGGAGGGCTTTCATTTTCAGGATTTGATATTCCCTCTATTCCTTTTCGTCTTAGGCGCTGTGCTGCCGTTTTCCTTTGCCAAACGCAGCCGGCGAGACGAAAGTTCGGACAAAATATATCTACACATTTTAAAACGCTCGGCCGTGCTGCTTTTACTCGGACTGGTATATTATAATCTTTTGGATTTTCGCTGGCAGGCCTTGGGCTGGTTCCCGTATGGAGTGCTGCCGCGAATCGCCTTTTGTTACTTCTTCGCAGCCATAATAGTAATGAACACTTCTTGGCGGGCACAGATGATAATTGTGGAAGTCATTTTGGTTGGTTACTGGCTTGCGTCGATATTGGTCCCGGTTCCAGGCTATGGCGCAGGAGTTTTCGAAAAAGCGGGCTGTTTGGCTTTTTACCTGGACAGGGTGCTACTCGGTGCCGGCGGTGTTAATGAAGGATTTATATCGACCTTTCCTGCTGTCTGCACAACACTTTTGGGAGCGCTCGCAGGACACTGGCTGCGCTCTAATCGCCCAGGACGTCGCAAAGTAGCAGGAATGGTCGCTGCAGGACTGCTCTGCCTGGTCGTAGGATACGTCTGGGGAAGGTTTTTTCCCATTAATAAAAAGCTCTGGACAAGTTCGTACGTCTTGTTTGCGGGCGGCTGGAGCTTACTGCTGATGGCCCTGTTCTATTGGATAATTGACGTCAAAGGCTACAAAAAATGGGCGTTCTTCTTTGTCGTGATTGGCGTCAATGCCATAACAATATATTTTCTAAGGAAGGTCGTTGATTTTGGCGGTATTTCACAGTTCTTTCTAAATGGTATTGCCGAACGCTCAGGTTCTGTAAAACCGATAATACTACCTTTAGGCACCGTTATGGCAGAATGGCTCTTTCTATGGTTCTTGTACAGGCGTAAGATATTCTTTAAAGTGTAAGGTAAAAATGACGGAAATGGCC
>CAYXPG010000006.1:28886-31999 GCA_964467205.1 uncultured Pirellulales bacterium
GCTATAAGGAATTTACAGCAGAAGATTTGACCGAGTGCTGCGCTCGGACATACAGGCCAATCCTTGAATACGGCGGCTGGGGCATTAGATTCGGCAAAAAAGGCAAAGCTTATAACGTAAAAGGCAATAAAGGTGTACAGCTCATCCTGAAAAACCAAAAGCGCCTGCTTATTGGCTCCCAAAAACCGGATGAGCTTGCCAGGGCAATCGGCTCGTTTATGAAAACTGTTTAGGCATCTAAGATAAACGGTGAAAAGATTTCAGTTTATAGTTTGCAAGGTAATGCAAAGAGAAGCGTATTTTTGCGCCGCACGCTCAAAAAACGTCATTGATATAGTCGTGATGCCGCAGGGCCTGCACGAACAGCCGGACAAACTGCGAAGCGAAGTCCAAAAGGAGCTCGAGCGAATCTGCGATGTTCAGCACCGGCCATACGACGCCACGCTTCTGGGGTACGGACTATGCAGCAATGGAATTGCAGGATTATCTGCAAAAATTCCAATCGTCATTCCCCGAGGCCACGACTGCATTACACTTCTGCTCGGCTCAAAAGAAAAATACCGGCAATACTTCGACACTCATCGCGGCGTTTACTGGTTCAGCAGCGGATGGATAGAAAACGGCGACCAGCCCGGCAGAAACCGCTATGAGCGGAATCTTAAAGAGTATGAGCAAAAATTTGGCGCCGACAACGCAAAATATCTGATGGAAACCGAACAAAAATGGATGACCGAGTACAACTGGGCAACATATATCGACTGGGCGTTTGACAATGCCGAGAACGATAAAAAATTCACGAAAGAATCTGCCGAATTTCTCGGCTGGAACTATGACCGGATAAAGGGCGACCCAGGCCTCTGCCAGAGGCTCCTTGATGGCGACTGGAAAAACTCCGAGTTTTTAATCGTAAAACCAGGCCAAAAAATCTCCGAAGACCTCACAAGCAATGATATAATAAAGGCCGAATAAAAAAACTGTATCCTTGTCGTCAAACCAAAAAACAATATAATAGGCGCAGTTTCTTTAAGCCGATTATTTGCAATATGGCGGGTTGTTCTTTTTATCGTAAATGGTGATTTACTATGGACTCTAAGGTATATTTTATCAAAGCCTCGCTTAATGACGGTGAGCAGGCAATTTCAAAAAAGTCGCAAAAGCTCTTCACCGCTGGAGGCTTCGCAGAATGCTTTAAGGAGAACGACTTTACCGCTGTTAAAATACACGTCGGTGAGGCGCCGAACAACACATATATAAAGTCGCCTTGCATTAAGGGACTCATCGATGAGCTGCTCAGCTTAAAAACAAAACCGTTTTTGACCGACACCAGCACTTTATATACGGGACGAAGGCACAATGCCGTTGACCATTGTATTCTTGCCGCCGAGCACGGCTTTGATACAAAAGGGCTCCGAATACCGTTTATCGCACCCGATGGATTGTTCGGAGCTTCGGAGACAGCCGTACAGATTAACGGCCAGCTCAATAAGGAAGTTTTTATCGCCTCCGATATCGTCCGGTGTCAATCGATTCTTTCCCTGGCTCATTTTACAGGCCATCCGGCATCCTGTGCCGCCGCCACCCTCAAAACACTCGGGATGGGATGTGCCAGCAGAAAAGGAAAAATGAGACAGCATTCCGCTCTTAAACTCAGTATCAGCGACAAATGCGAACGCTGTGGAGAATGCGTTAGACATTGTCCGGTTGGTGCTATTACCATCGATGACGTTAAAGCGCACATCGATACGGATAAATGTATCGGATGTGCCGAATGTCTCATCGTTTGTAAATTCGATGCTATGATATATGACTGGGGCACAGAGTGTGAAATACTGCAAAAAGATATGGCCGAACACGCCCTCGGTGCACTGAAGGGAAAGCAAAACAGGGCCGCATTTTTTAATTACGTAATATCGGTAACCAAAGATTGTGATTGTTTCGACGACCCCGATATCCCTAAAATAGTTGATGATATCGGCATAGTCGCCTCGACAGACCCCGTCGCTGTCGATAAAGCAGCACTGGATTTGGTGGAAAAAAAAACCGGCAAAAAAATGGCCGAATTGATAAAAAACTATAAACTTGAGCCACTCTATCAAATTGAACATGCAGAGCGTATCGGCCTGGGCAGCACCGATTACGAGCTTATAGAAGTTGATTAACATTTGAGGATTTGGTATGGCTTTAGGGCAAATAATAAGAAAAAAACGTGAACAATTAAACCTGACACTCGACGAGGTCAGCAGACGAATCGGCTTTTCAAAGCCGTATCTGTCAACCATTGAGACCGGCAAGGTCAAAAACCCACCCAGCGACGAACTGCTCAGAAGGCTTGAGAGGATACTTGAGTTTGAGCAGGGCCTGCTGCTGCACATCGCTCATATGGAATCGCTGCCGTCTGATATTCGACAGGGGTATGAATCTGCTGAAGCTGAAAACCAAAAATGGCGGCACCTCATTAAAAAATTGATAATCACAAAAACCAATGTAAGCCGCCTTGATAAACTTCTTACAGAAAGTCAGCTTGACCCCGAAAAAACCGCCTCCTCTCTGGCGGCGGGACGGTTAGTGCCGGTGATAAACAAAGTCGCAGCCGGCTATCCAGCCGATTTTAACGACCTCGACTATCCCGTAGGTATCGCCGATGATTACGTCCGCTGCCCTGATGTCCACGACCCAAACGCATTTGCCGTCCGGGTCGTCGGCGACTCGATGGAGCCGAAGTTTTGTGAAGGTGACATAGTCGTCTTCTCGCCCGCCGCCGAAGTCCACAACGGCGACGACTGCTTCATTCGTTTTGCCCAGCCCCACGAAACTGCCTTTAAAAGGGTCTTTTTCGAGCCGGACAATAAAGTCCGCCTTCAGCCCAGAAACGAAAATTATTCACCTATAATCATCGACGGAAAACGAATCAACGGCCTATACCGTGCTACCATAAAATACGAAAAACTATAATTGGATAGTCAATAAAACAGATGAAATCGGCCATAGAATATATACAGAACACTGATAGTTCTTAACCTTAAATCGTGAATATTATTGACTTTACAGAATGGCCCCTCAATAAAGCTAAAACCCATCTCTCTTTCCCACAAAGAGGCCGGAATCTACAGAAA
>CAYXPG010000007.1:0-1591 GCA_964467205.1 uncultured Pirellulales bacterium
TTGTCAATCACGATATTAATAAAGTCAGGAAGGACCTGGGTGAAAATCAGGTCAGTTCTATCTGGTTCTGGGGACACGGCAAAAAAGCACGAATGGAAAGTTTCGAAAAACGATTCGGAGTAAAAGGTGCGGCCATCACCGCCGTCGACCTTGTAAGAGGTTTGTCGAAGCTCATCGGGTTTGACCTGATAGAGGTACCGGGCGCCACCGGCTTTGTGGATACAAACTACCAGGGCAAAGCTTCCGCAGGGATAGAAGCACTGGACAAATATGACCTCGTTTTTATCCACATAGAAGCACCCGACGAAGCAGGCCACAGCGGCAGCATCGAAACGAAGATAAAAGCTGTTGAACTAATCGATAAACACATTGTCGGGCCGGTATATCAAGCTCTGCAAAAGTATGAAAGCTTCAGAATACTCGTCGCTCCCGACCATCCGACCCCCATTAAAAGTCGCGCCCATTCTCCTGAGCCGGTGCCTTTTGCGATGGCCGGAGATAACGTTAAAGGTATTTTGCATACAACTTTCGGCGAGACCAACGCCGACAAGTCCGGCTTTAGAATAGAAAAAGGGTTCGAGCTGATGGAGTATTTCTTAAAGACCTAAACCTGGTAACTGGTAAATGGTAAAAGGACGAGTATGGCAATAATTGTGCAAAAATTCGGCGGCACATCCGTAGCAAACACAGACAAGATTCGCCAGGCCGCCGGCCGAGTAATCAAAGCGGTTGAAAATGGTTCTTCCGTTGTGGTGGTGGCTTCGGCCCGCGGCAAACAAACCGATGAATTTATAACAGACGCCAAAAAGCTGCATCCCAACCCGCCAGCGAGGGAAATGGACCAGCTATTCAGCACCGGCGAGCAGCAGAGCATCGCGCTGCTTGCAATGGCCATTATCAATGCCGGTTATGACGCCATCAGCTTTACAGGCAGTCAGGTCAAAATAATGACCGACGGCGTTTATTTGAAAGCACGAATAAAGAGCATAGACACTACCCGAATTCGCAAACAACTCGAACAGGGCAAAGTGGTCCTGGTCGCCGGCTTTCAGGGTATAGACGAAGATGAAAACATAGTAACGCTCGGTAGAGGCGGCTCAGATACAACCGCTGTTGCTCTTGCCGCTGCCTTAGATGCACAGGAGTGTGAAATTTATACCGATGTTGACGGCATTTACACAACAGACCCCCGGATATTCAAAAATGCCGCAAAAATGAAGCAAATAAGTTTCGATGAAATGCTCGAACTGGCAAGTCTCGGTTCCAGCGTTATGTATGTTCGGGCCATCGAGGTCGGAAAAAATCATAATGTTAAGATTCATGTAAGAAGCAGCAGCGAAGAAACAGAAGGGACAATGATTATCCCAGAGGAGTCACAAATGGAAGAAGTAGTGGTTTCAGGTGCGACAGTCCAAAAAGATATAGCTATGATAACTTTAACCGGCATAGATAATAAGCCGTCAAATATTGCAAGCATATTCGCTCAACTGGCAAAAGCCAGGGTGGCCGTCAGCGGCATTACCAAAACAGAAATTAGTACTGAAAAGGCAAATTTATCTTTCACGGTCGGTGTTTTAGAATTAAACGCTGC
>CAYXPG010000007.1:1691-4282 GCA_964467205.1 uncultured Pirellulales bacterium
TTCGCAATGAGCAGGCGCCGGCGAGCCGGCCTAATTGTTCTCTGTTTGCTGTTAGCTGCGGTTTTTATCCGGGTTGACCATAACATCGCAAGGAATAAATGGCAGAGGCAACCGCAATCCAGCGAGCAGGCAAAGAATCGTGATTTCGAAAAATACCACGACAAAACCTTTACTGTCATAAACGTTGTCGATGGTGACACTATTGATATTGATGTTCCCGACGGCCGGAACAATCACACACGAATTCGCCTCTGGGGCATAGACACCCCAGAGACCAAACACCCCACCTTCAGTGTTATGTATTTCGGCCCGGAGGCCGCTGATTTTACGAAAGAATTAGTTCTTGGAAAGTCAGTCCGGATTTACCTCGACCAAGGCAATCGCACCAGAGGCAAATATGGCAGACTACTGGCTTACGTTCAACTGCTGGACAAACGGTTCCTGAACGAAGTTCTGCTGACTGAAGGTTATGCCTATGCGGACCTGCGGTTTCGGCACAGTTTTTACCATAGGTACTCGAGCTTGGAGGCAGGTGCCCGCAGCAGAAAAAAAGGATTATGGCAGGAGGTGACGCGTGAGCAACTGCCCCAATGGCTACAAAGGCAAAGACCGAAACTACTTAAATAGTCAATTGGGACCGCAAGCAGCCTCCGATATAACAAGCCATATTTTGTGTTCAGCGTTTTTTATATACAACACAACGACAGCAAAAACAGCAACCGTAAAGGTTACCGGAAGCCCCTACTTTTTGTCAACTGTTTTGTTCTCCTTAGCACTCTTTAGTGCTTTTTTTGCTGCCTTTTCACAAGCCGGTTCTGGTTTTGGAGCATCTGCTTTCGGCACTTCTTTCTCTTCTATTTTGTCGGCCGGCTGGGGCTTCGGAGCATCCTCCGGTGCTTTTTTCTCTCTCGGATTGAACACCGTATTCTGCACGTTTACCATTGTTTTGTTCAGCTTATTAAGCTCTCTGCAGGTCTCTTCAAGTTCCTCTAAAGCCTGATTAGCACCAAAAGTGCTCTTAACGTCAATGTAAAACTCTTTAGACTCTCTCAGTAATGTAAGCAATGTCTCAACCGCAGGTTGTTCTTCTGCGATCGACGTCCAAATCCTGGCGGCATGTTTTCCTTGTTCATCCATCACATCTGCAATCCTCCTGTATGCTTTTTGATATTTTTCAAGTTTCATTCTGCTCGATTTTTTAGAGAAAAGCTGTGCCTTCTTTAAAGATATATCGCTTATTCTTTTCGATGCCCCGCAAATCGGACCGTCATTCGAAATAAGCAATAAGTAATCATTTACAATCGAAGTTGTTTCGTCAAATCGTTGTTCCGCGTTGTCCTTGACCGTCTTATAATTCCAATCACTGTACCTTCTTGTACGTTCAGCAGCAACGCAGATTATATCGCACAACTGCTGCATACTTTGATAAACGTGTTCCTCGCCAGCTTTGGCCGATAACAACTTCTTGAGCCGGCTTCTGCCTTTATTGAAGCGCTCGTCGAGCTTCTCCAAAGACATAGAAGCGTATTGCTTTGACGGTTTTACCGCCTTATCAGATGAGTGTTTGCAAACTTTTTTGGAGAGCATTTTGTGAGTTTTTTTGCAAGGTGTTTTTGCCGGCTCGGCAAACAAAACAGCGCATGAAAACACCACCATAACAATTGTTGTCAAAAATAGTTTTCCTAACATTGGTTCTTCTCCTTTCGCATTTTTTTGCGTTTCTGTTCTTTCGGTGCGCTCTGTAAACAAGTTTTGGACCGGATTTAGCTCAAACTTTGCGCATAATTACATCCGCTGTTTTGGAACCCTTTCCCTTGAGCCCTGGCCGCTTAACTTTTTTCTCGCCCCAAATTCCATTTAAAGCAACCGTATATGCTGTTTTGAGAAAAATATCAAGGAAAAAGGGCGATAAAAAGTGGATTTTCTGTAAAAAAAGGTGATAAAAAGTGGATTTTCTGCAAAAAAAGGGTGATAAAAGCGTATTTTGTGCAAAAAAACTGGCTTTAAAGCAAAAAAAGTGAACTTTTGCTGCAAAAAATGCTGCGATAAAACTAAAACCTGTAGTAAATGTAATGTTAAAAATCTAATCTACCAAGAACTCACTTTTTGCCCGGCCCATAGAGGACTTTGCCCGGAAAAGCCTCCGTCCTTTTATTGTCGTCGATTACCAGTTGGCCGTTGACTAAAACATACGGTATGCCTTCGGCGTACTGGTGCGGCTTTTGCCAGGTCGCTTTATCGGCTACACTTTTCGGATTAAAAACAACTATATCTGCTGCCATTCCCTTTTTCAAAACTCCCCTACCCTTAAGTTTAAGCCGGCTTGCAGGCAGCGAAGTCATTTTTCGAACCGCCTCCGGCAAACTAATCATTTTCTTTTCCCTAACGTAACGAGCAAGTACTCTTGGAAATGTACCATAGTTTCTGGGGTGCGGTTTCGCCCGGCCAAACGTAACCGCTGAGCCGTCGGAAGCATGCATTACCCGTGGGTGTTTCATTATTCTCTCGACGTCCTCATCAGACATAGAGTGATAAATCGCACCGGCCCCACCCTTATACTGTATATCCATTATTGTCTCAGCCGCATTTTC
>CAYXPG010000007.1:4382-26544 GCA_964467205.1 uncultured Pirellulales bacterium
CGCCTCAATCAGCCGAAGACTCTCGCTGCGCATATGTGTTGCATAAAAGCCGCCGTATCCGGCTGCAACTTTAGCCAGCTCCACTAATTCGTCGGTCCTGGCATATGTACCGGGAACATACGTTAACCCGGTAGACATACCAACCGCACCGTCGAGCATAGCCTGGGCAACCATCTGCTTCATCTCATTCAATTCTTCGGGTGTGGGTTGTCTGTCCTCTTTTCCTATGGCCTCTTTCCTGATAGCGCCGTGTCCAACCAGAAGCGCAAAGTTCAAAGCCGTCCCTTTATCCTCGACCTTCTTCAAAAACTCCCCAACCGGATAAGTAGAGCTGCCGCAATTGCCGCCAACCACGGTCGTTGCCCCCTGCCGAATATAATTCTCCACCGAGGGTCTCTTAAGTATTTGCCGGTCTGTATGGGTGTGTATATCAATAAAACCCGGAGCCACTACCATAGCCTCGGCGTTGATAATCCTTCCTGATTTGCCGTCTGGCAACTTGCCGATTTCAGCAATCCTGCCGTCTTTGATACCTATATCGGCCTTGTACGCTTCGCTGCCTGTCCCATCGACAATCCGCCCTCCCCTGATAATAATGTCAAAGTCATTGACGCGGCCACGACATATATCAGCAGTTGTAAGAAAAATCAATACGACAATAATCATCGCCAGAGCAAACCACCTCAAAGGTTTCAGTTGCATTTTCATTTAAAATCTCCTTTCACCCACTTTACCGACAGCAATTGCGAGCTTTTCAAATTGAGACATCTCACTTGAAAACATCTTCATTCCATTCTGACTTATAACAAATTATCCAATACTATTTCAAGGAAAAACCTGCAAAATAAGGTGTCAATGACATTTTTCATACAACTTTTCTTCAGGGTTTTGCTTGTCTGTATCTCTCCAGTTGCCTGCGAATGCGCTCGGCCAACTCGTTCATTTTAGCAGCAGAGGCCAAATCCAGGGCAGTCTGTGCAGTCGCAATAGCACTATCATACCGCCCTGCCGCTGCATACACTTCTGCGAGAGTGTTGAGAACCGCGGGATTCTTGTTTTTGGTCAGTCTGTCCGCGCGTTCGGCAAAACTTATAGCTTGTGTCATATCACGCACCTTTGGGTCCGGGTGCAAGGCCAGTATTCGCGCAACGCCAATCAGCGGGACCGGCCAGTCAGGTCTTAAACGCAGTGCCTCCTGAAAATGTTTAAGTGCCACATTGAGTCGGCCGGTTTTTACCAACACAATGCCCAGATGATTATGCGCCTCGGCAAAATCACCAATGACTTGTAGAACCTCAAGAAAATGGTCGGCCGCTTCGTCAAATTTACCCTGTGATTTAAGGGCAATACCCAGGTTGAAGTGTGATTTGACATCGCCCGGCTTACTCTCCAGGGCTTTACGAAAATGCTTAATTGCCTTGTCAAATCTGCCCTGAGATACAAACAAGATACCAACATTGTTATGCGATTCAATATGATTGGGGTTGAGTTTAAGCGCCGCATAATAACAACTGACCGCTTCGTCAAGCCTGCCCTGTGATTCAAGTGCTAGACCAAGGTTATAATATGGCTCTACATAGTTGGGCCTTATTTGCAGAGCCCGGCGATAACAGTAGATTGCCTCGTCAATCCTGTCTTGTGACTTAAGTGCTATGCCAAGGTGATTATGCACCTCTGCCGAATCCGGAGCCACCGTTAACATATGTTCGAAAAGTCCCACCGAATCGCGCCAGTACACCAGATATCGCCGGGTGGCAACCGCTTCGGCGCCTGACAATATTAACACAACCACTACTATCACCACGTTTCGTACATCAAACCTGCCTCCGGCTTTGCCACTGCCAAATAACCAAACCAGAAACGATGTCAAAACCATCAGAAGTCCTACTGAAGGCAGATAGGCGAACTTGTCCGCAGCAATCACGCCACTAAAACCTATAATCTGCATTGTTGGCAGCATTGCCAAAAAGAAAAACAGCCAGCCGGTCAAAAGCCCTCGCGTCCAGCGCAGCGAAATCACAAATAAAGGAATCAGTATGCAGGTGCCGATGACACCGGCGGCCACCATCGGCTCTGACAACGCCATCGGCTCAGGAAAGGCATAATGCGATGACAGGTTCGCCGGCCAGACAATCTTATGTAGATAAAAAACAATATTATGACAAAGGGTCAGCGGTATGCGCTGCAGACCATAATCGCTCGGCAGAGCCACAGCAGCACTGCGGCTTTGCGAAATATATGTAATAACCGCAGCAATGCCGCCAATCACAAATAACGGTATCTTTTCCAGAATAGCTTTTTTGTTCAATCGCCGAAGCGGCCAAAAGTCCATCAGCAACAGCAAAACCGGAAGCGGCACACTGGTCGGCTTGGACATCAACGCCAGTATGTACGCCGCAATACAGCCAATGTAAAATTTCCATTCTCTTTTGCGGGCAAAGCGAACATAAAAAATCAGTGACCATAGCGCAAAAAATGCCGCCAATAACGTCTTGCGGTCGCCAAGCCAACAAACCGACTCAACCGTCATAGGATGAAGTCCAAAGAGCAAACCTACCACTGCAGCTATCCAGGCACTATTAAATAACAAATAAAGCAGCACAATTACCAATGCCGTATTGGCCACATGCAATGCAAGACTTGTTCGATGAAAGGGCATAAGATTATCGTCTCGACCGCCTAAGGCATAATCGACCATTAGCGAAATCATTGTCAATGGCTGATAGTAGCCCTGCACAGTTGACGGCTCTAATACCTCGGAGAGAAACCGCCGGGCCGATGACCAACCGGGATTTTGGACCAGTAGATTCTCAGTGAGGTACTGACTATCGTCAAACGACAGTGCATTGGCCGACAATGCCGGCCAATGCACCAAAAGGGCCGCTACGCAAATGAACCCTGTTAACCCTGCCAGTAGTGCAATTTTGGAACTCGACCGATACAACGGTTTGCTGCCTGTCCGCCCGGCAGGTTTTGACGTGGACTTCTTTGTTTCATACCACATTTAGTGCAACTTGAAAGAATAAGTGGAAAAAACAACAGAAAAATCTATAAGTTGTATTCTTTGATTTTTCGGTATAGCGTTCTCTCGCCTATACCTAAGATTTTTGCAGTCTTTTCCCGATTGTTATTGGTCTTAGCCAAAGTATCTATGATGGCTTGTTTTTCCAATTCACTCAGGGACATCCCCGACAAATCCCTTTGCGAACGGCCCCCGGCGGCCAATTGCCGAACCTGGTGGATTTCAGGCGGTATATCGCGGGCGTCAAGCTCGTCTCTCTCGCACATCACAACCATTGTTCTGATACAATTCCGAAGCTGACGGATGTTACCAGGCCAACTGTAGTTTGTAAGAATCGTCTTTGCTGCATCCGTTATACCAGTAACAACAGAGCCGGTTTCTCCGACGGCTTCTTTTAGAAAATATTCGGCCAAAACTTCAATGTCCTCGACTCTGCTGCGCAGGGCCGGCACCGATATGCTCACTCCCTTGATTCTAAAGTATAAATCCTGTCTGAATTTTTTTTCCTCTATGAGCTTTGTCAAATCATGATTTGTTGCGCTGATTATCCGAACATCAACGACAATTTGTTTGTGTGAACCGACCGGCATCACAACACCGTCTTCGATAACCCGCAGCAGCTTGGCCTGGCAACTCGGCGCCATATCACCGATTTCATCCAAAAACAATGTCCCTTTATCGGCTACTTCAAACAGACCTTTTCTATCATTAGCTGCCCCGGTAAAGGCGCCTTTGACGTGGCCGAACAACTCGCTCTCAAGTAATGTTTCTGTCAGACCGGCGCAATTTACCGGCTTAAACAGCTTATCCCAGCGTTCTGAATTCTTATGAATAGCCCTTGCCAACAGTTCCTTGCCCGTTCCGGATTCACCTTCAATTAAAACGGAAATATCCGTCGGAGAGACACGCTTTAGAACGTCAAATATGCCTTCCATTACAGGGCTTTCGCCCCAGACCCCATCGAACTCAAATTCTTTTTTGCCTGCTCTGCCTTTTTTTGTTCTGCGCCCGGCTGATTTCGATGTCCGTTGGCTGAGCTGGTCTACAAGGGCACGAAGCTGACCGATATCAATCGGCTTGACAAGGTAATCGCATGCGCCGGCCTTTATCGCCTCCTTACACGTATCAATACTCGCATAAGCGGTTATTAAAATAACTTCCGTCTCAGGATTGTGCTTTGCAACCTCCTCAAGTATACTCAATCCATCAATGCTGCCGCCAAGTTTCAAGTCGGTAACAACAATATCAACCTTTTCATTGCGTATAATCTCTACTGCGTCCTTGCCGTTATAAACAGCAATTGCCTTTGTCCCTGCTTTTTCCAGCGCTTCGGCAATCCCGTCGGCGTGGTTGCGCTCATCGTCAACTATCAGAATTACAATATCATTTTCTTTCAAAACATTACCCTACCGACGCTGGACAGGTAAGCTAATTGTAAATGATGTTCCTTTGCCCGGTTCACTGTTAACGCTTATCGTACCTTTATGTGCCTCGACTATTTTTTTGGTTGTCGGCAAACCGAGTCCGCTTCCTTTCGGCCGAGACGAATAATAAACATCGAAAATGTTCGACAACTTATCCGTCGCTATACCACTGCCGGTATCACTAATTTCAATTATCGCATTTTCGTTTCGCCTATACGTCCTTACTATCAGCTCACCACTATCGCTCATCGCCTGCTGTGCGTTAATAAAAAGATTCAATATCGCCTGTTTTAACATATCGGCGTCAATTTTGCAAACAAGCGGTTCCCCATACAATCCCTGCCGAATAGTTATTGAGTGACTGTAGCCCTGGGGCGAATAAAAATCAACCATATCACCGACCAGTTCGTTGATATCAACATTTGCCAACTGCAATTCCGTCTTGTCAAAATAGCGAAGAAAACCATCAAGAATCTGCTCAAGTCTATCAGTTTCCTTTTGGACAACGCCTATTTTCCTAAGCGCCCTCGCTAATCTTTTTTCGTCCTGCCCCACCGGGCCAAAGCGACCCGAATCCTCCAAATCTTCACCTATAAGTTCGAGGTTAATTTTGATTGTGGAAAGAGGATTTTTGATTTCATGGGCAAGCTCGCCGGTCAACTTGCCTAACTCTTCAAGTTCTTTGTGATGTCCGTTCTTACCGTCTTGAATCGAAGGGACCTTTTTTCGCAGAAACAAAACAATAACCAATAAACCTGCAACAAAACCAGCTATAAACTGAAGCATCTATTCTCCCCCTGCTTTCAATCCCACATTTTTTTCCGTTTGGGCACAAGCAGGAATGACTGTCCCATAAAACTCTGCCCTGTGCGGCCCGTGCGATGGTATTATTTACTTTTTTTAACGTCCTCTACTTTTTCTGCCTTATCTAACTCAGCAAGAGACGCCTTGCGAGAAAGTTTCAACCTGCCCTGGTCATCAATCGATAACAATTTTACAGATATCAAATCGCCTGTTTTACAAACTTCTTCGACATTTCTGACATAACCATCGCTCAGTTCACTAATATGACAGAGGCCCTCAACGCCCGGCAGAATCTCAACAAATACTCCAAAGTCTTTAACAGAAACAACTTTTGCATTTTTATATATCCGCCCTATTTGCGGCGGTTGCGTCATTGATTCTATGATTTCTTTGGCCTCCAGGTAGCCTTCGCCCCCAACACAACTTATATAAATAGTCCCATCTTCCTCAATTTCGATGGTTGTGTCGGTCCGTTCCTGAATACTCTTTATCATTTTTCCACCAGGGCCGATTACTTTACCGATAAACTCAGGGTCAATTTCAATGCTTATCAGCTTTGGTGCATACCGACTCAATTCAGGCCTGGGTTTACTGATGGCCTTTGCCATAGCTTCTAAAATCTTCAATCGGGCCTCTTTCGCCCGCTCCAGCGCTTCAACCATAATATTATGCGCCAGACCATCTGCTTTAACATCGAGTTGTATCGCCGTAACACCCTCAACTGTGCCGGCGACTTTGAAATCCATCTCGCCAAAGTGGTCTTCCTCGCCAAGGATATCCGTCAGCAATTCATATCTGCTTTTTTCGTCGCTAATCATACCAATTGAGATGCCGGCAACTGCTTTCGATATTGGAACACCGGCATCCATAAGCGCAAGTGCCCCGCCGCAAACCGAAGCCATCGAACTGGAACCGTTCGATTCGGTGATGTCCGAGACTAACCTGACAGTATATGCAAAATCGTCTTCCGGCGGCCTTACCTGTTCAAGTGCTCGTTCTGCAAGAGAGCCGTGTCCAATTTCTCTTCGACCCGGCCCACGAATCGGACGAATCTCACCAACAGAAAACGGCGGGAAGTTATAATGCAGCGTAAAACTCTGTGTGTATTCATCCAATAAACCATCAATAATCTGTGCATCCCTGATTGTGCCGAGCGTCACGCTCACAATTGATTGAGTTTCACCCCGCGTGAACAACGCCGAGCCGTGAGTCCTCGGCAGAATACCCACTTCGCACGAAATTTGGCGAATGTCCCTATAACCTCTGCCATCAGACCGTTTGCCTTCCAACAGCATTTTTCTAACAACCTGCTCTTCTATTTTGCCAAGGATTCGCTTAACCATCGCTTTGTCATACACCGTTTTACCGGCCTGTTGCGAACCGTTCTCTTCGGAACAGTATTCTTCGATAACCTGCTCAAGCAACTCTTTGGCCGCTGTGTTACGCTCCTGCTTCTGGGGTATCTGCTTGAGTTCATATAGTTTATCCGCTATTTCCGAATTAATTTTCGAATGAAGTTCCTCGTCGCTTTCTACAAGGGGGATTTCTTTTTCAACACCAACCTTTTCACGAAGTTCTTCAATCATTTCGCAAACCTGGGTGACAGTTTTTTGTGCCGTTGCAACAGCATCAGCAATAACCATTTCCGACAACTCTTTGGCGCCGACCTCAATCATATTCATTGCTTCAGTCCGTCCGCCAAGAAGCAGGTTGATGTCACTGGCTTCCAACTGCGTATGAGTCGGGTTAATCACAAACTCTCCGTTCACTCTTCCCAGCCGGCACGCTCCTGTCGGGCCCAGGAACGGAATCCTGCTTATGGTAAGCGCCGCACTGGCACCGAGCATCGCAAGAACATCAGGGTCATTCTCACGGTCGGCGCTCAACACATTCACCATAATCTGCACTTCCTGAATATACCCTTCAGGAAACAATGGGCGAATAGGCCTATCTATCATCCTGGCCGTAAGAATCTCTTTAGTGCTTGGCCTTCCCTCACGCTTAATAAACCCGCCCGGAAATTTACCCGCTGCACTGTGCTTTTCACGATAGTCAACACTCAGCGGGAAAAAATCTATATCCTCGAACCTGGGCGGCGCCGTCACCGCAGATACCAGTACAACCGTCTCGCCGTATTGGACCACAACGGCTCCATCTGCCTGCTTGGCAATCTTGCCGGTTTCAATGGATAAAGTTCTGCCCCCAATTTGTCTTTCGACTCTACAAACTTCAAACATAAAGTATCCTCAATGTTATGCGTTCGTAGTTGGTAGTTAAAAGCTTATAAAATACAAACAATACAAACCATTAACTACAAACTACGAACTATTAACAATCTTTAAAGGGTTCCCATTTTGTAGTTTATCGCAAAATGGGGTCCCTACTTCCTTAGGCCGAGCCGCGATATAATTTTTCGGTAACGCTCGACATCTTTTTTATTTATATACTTAAGAAGTGCCGACCGGGTGCCAACCATTTTCAATAAGCCGCGCCTTGAAGCATGGTCCTTCTTGTGAATCTTCAGATGCTCCGTGAGTTCATTAATCCTGCGAGTCAACAATGCAATCTGAATCTCGGGAGAACCGGTATCTCCTTCGTGCACTTCAAAACCATTGATAATTCCCTTTTTTTCCTGCTTTGTCAGCATATTTTCCAAAAAATCCTTTCTTAACAATTAGCGGCTCAAATCAAGTTTTGAGATGCGCTCCAAAACCAAGAGTTGGTATTGTAAGCAAATTTTGATTTATTTGCAAGTATTTTCCGCAATAAAGATTAGATTAAATAAAAAAGCCGGCTGCTGCCGACTAATAAGTATTTACAACGTAATGGCTTAATTCACAAATTAACCCATCTAACAAGCCTCTTTGCACCCCTCAATGTGCAATTACGCTTGATATCTTGAATACCGGCAGCAGCAGGGCTATTGCGATTGTTCCGATAATACTGCCCAAAACCGTTATCATTAACGGCTCTATAAGAGTCATAACGCCCCTGATTGAGGCTTCGAGCTTTTTTTCGTAAAAAACTGATATTTTATCACTTACCTGACCAAGTCTGCCGCTCTTTTCCCCTGCCCGAAGCATCTGGATAACTCCAGGTGCGATTAACTCGCTGCCCTGCGAAAGCTGCATCGACTCGGACAACTGGTAGCCGTCGCGAATTTTTTTCTCTGTACCTGTCCACAACTGTCGAAAATAATAATTCTCACAAGAACCCTGTATCACCTCGAGCGAGTCCAGCAGACTAACGCCCGTATTAACCATTGTTGCCATAATGCGCATACTGCGGGTTACAACCAAATCGATAAACATCGTTCCCAGCACAGGTGTTCGGATTTTTATAAAATCTATTGCTCGCCGACCACTCTCTGTGCCCGCCCACCAATACAGACCCATCGTTCCCAGTATCAGAACTGTAACCACGCCGGTCATTATCTGAAAATTTCCTAACATTTTGCTAAAACAAACCAAAACTTGAGTAATTTTTGGAAGTGCCGCCCCCTTGGCTTCGTAAATTCTCATAAATCTCGGCAAAACAAAGAACATCAATGTCCCCGTAGCAGCCACTGCCATCAGTGCCATTATTATAGGATAAGTAAGCGCACCTTTGATATTCTTACGCGTTTCGAGTTCAAAATTCAGGTAGCCGCTAAGCACACTGAGCATCTCCGCCATTTTGCCCGATGCTTCCGAAGCCTCGACCATACTGATGAACATCGAATTGAAAACCCTTGGGTAAGCAGAAAGAGCTTTTGAAAAATTTTCTCCGCCCTTAACCGTCTCAGATACATCCATAATTATCATTTTAAGCGTACCCTGTTCGGCCTGCTCTGCTATCGCATCAAGGGCATCGCTCAGCACAACTCCACTGTCAAGCATCACTGATAACTGATTGGTAAATAGTATCAACTCTGCCGGTTTTACTTTTGCTGTATGCAATTTTCCTTTGCGCCTCTGGGATGGGACAACTCTCGAGGAATTCTTTTGACGGGCCCCTGTCACTGTGGACTTGTCATTTTTGCCCCTTACCGGCGTTCCGTCTCTGCTTGTGCCTATCGCAGATGCTGCTCCACCTGCATCCAAGGTTGAACTGGGGCCCTTTACACTTTTTGTAGCCGATACAGTCATTTATTTGCTTCTCGTAAACAAAGTACACAAAGACATAAGACTAAAGACATAAGACACAAGGCCTAATAATCAATCATCAATAAACAATGGTATCAGGTTGTTCTCAATATTTCCTCAACAGAAACAATTCCAGCTTTTACCTTTTCAATCCCATCCAGTTTCAAAGGAACCATTCCGCTTTTGATTACCTTGCTTCTCAAATTTTTCAATCCCGCCCGCGCATTAATCACTTCCATAATGTCATCATTCGGCACAAACAGTTCGTGAATGGCAATTCGACCGACATAACCGGTATTCCGGCATTTTTTACAGCCGAGACCTCGGTAATATTTACCAACGTCTCCACCCACACTCTCGACCATCTTTTTGATACTCGCAGACGGTTCGTATTTTGTTTTGCAGTTCGTACAAATCTTCCGGACCAATCGCTGAGCTAAAACCCCAATCAAAGAAGCGCTGACAAGATAAGGAGCAACATCCAAATCCAGCAGGCGTGTTACCGCACCTGGTGCGTCATTGGTGTGCAAAGTTGACAGAACCAGATGGCCTGTTAACGCCGCTTGTACAGCGATAGTCGCTGTCGCCGCATCCCGAATCTCGCCAACCATTATGATATCGGGGTCCTGCCTCAACAGGCTTCTCAACGCCGTCGAAAATTCAAAACCAGCCGCCTGATTCACCTGAAACTGATTGATGCCGGCCATATTACATTCCACAGGGTCCTCAACCGTGCAAATATTGACCTCCTCGTTGTTCAACTCGGCAAGAGCCGCATAAAGAGTAGTATTTTTCCCTGAGCCGGTTGGCCCTGTTACTAAAACCATACCATTCGGAGATTGTATTATTTCCTTGAATATCTGGAGGTTTTCATAGGTAAAGCCGAGCGATTCAAGATTGAATATGACTTTTTGCGGGTCGATGATTCTTATAACAACTTTTTCGCCGAAGTTGCCGGGCATAACCGACACCCGCAAATCAATAGGCCTTCCCTCCAGTAAAACATGGATACCACCGTCCTGCGGAAGACGACGTTGTGCAATGTCCAGCTCTGCCATTATCTTGACACGTGAAACAATCGCAGAAAACATCTGATAAGGCGGACACATCTTCTCATACAGCTTACCATCAACCCTGTATCGAACCCGAAGCTTCTTATCGTCCGGCTCGATATGAATATCACTGGCATTTTCCCGAACGGCGTTGTAAATCAGATAATTGACCAGCTTTACAACTGGTGATTGACCGGCTATCTCCTCAAGATCGCTTATGTCCTGCGTGATACTTTCTATCAGTGTAAAATCTTCCAGCCCTTCATCATCGATAATGTCATCGATAACAAAAACATTGGCAGCCGGCAAATATGTCTGCAAAGTCGCCTCAATATCCTTGCTCGTGGCACAGACTACCTGCACTTTGCAGCCGCTTATACGCTCTATTTCATCTATTAAAAATACGTTTGTCGGCTCATTCACCGCCACTGTCAGAACATCATAGACCTTAAACAGCGGCAGAACGATATGTTCTTCCAAAAATTCTCTCGGCAGAATCTCGAGCGCTTTTGCATCACATATCTTGGGATTAACCTGTGCATAAGGCACATCGTATGCCTCCGCCAGCGCCGAAGCTATTTGATTTTCCGTACAATAATTCATCTCGACCAAAAGCTCGCCGAGAAGCTTGCGATGGCCTTTCTCATTCTGCTCAGCAAGGGCTTTTTCTATCTGCTCTGCGGTTACAACACCACGCCCCAGCAGCAGTTGCCCAAGCTGCGTCTTGTTTTTTACCTCTATTTGACTCATATCTTTTTGTTTTAACGCTTAATCTTTTACGCCTGCCTTCTTACCGCTTTTTATGCGAAACTCTTCACCGCCTCGGCCAGTTCGGCGTAATCGTCAAGCTCCTTTTTAAGTCGTGTTATTTCCAGAATTTTCACACAATTTTCATCGAGGCCTGCCAATCTAAGCTGGCAGTTGTTCTCATTGCAATAGTCCCTCGCCCACAATAACCGCTCCAATCCCTCGCTGTCTATAAATCCCACCTCGCTCATATCGAGAACAATCCCGACTTTACCCGTCTTGATTACGTCTGTGACGGTTTTCTGCAGCAACTCGGCAAGGTCACCGTCCAGTTCGCCCTGCAATTCTACAACCGTTACATTATTATAATCCTGTGTATTGACTTTCATCTTATTAACGTCCCCACAGCAACAGCACCATATTCTGAAAAATCGCCCGTTCCATAAGCATCAGCAAATCCATCCTGGATAATGTCCCATAGCCGATAGACATCGCTGTCGATGAATATTCTGCCCAGTTTCTCATCAAACTGTTTTCCTAACTCTCTTTCTATCTCCGCCAACGCCTCTTGCACCGTCATCGCTTCTCTGTATGTTCGCTTTGACGTCATCGCATCAAAGCTGTCCGCCAGCCCGATAATTTTACCTGTTAACGGCATTTGCTTGCCGGCAAGGCCATTAGGATAACCCCTGCCGTCAATTCGTTCATGATGGCACAATACACCCGGCACAATATCACACATCTGCTTTATCCCGCTTAAAATGCTTGCACCTACTGAGGGATGAGTCTTCATACAGTCGAACTCCTGCTCTGTCAATTTGCCCTTCTTCCGCAGTATTGCTTCATCTATCCCCATCTTCCCTATATCATGCAGCAGCCCGGCCAGGTAAATTTTATGTATATCTTCTTCCTCCATTGGTTCCTGCTCGGAAAGCCTCTCCGCAATCCAGCGGGAAATAAATGCAACTCTTTCAGAATGACCACGGGTGTACTGGTCCTTAGCATCGATACTGCTGGTCAGTGCTTTTAATGAACCTATAAATAATTCCTTCAGGTCCCTGAACAACCTGCCATTCTCAATGAATACTACACAGCCGTTGGCTACCGAATTGAATAGTTTTACATCAATGCTGTCGAAATCAGGCTTGTCTATTCTGTTTATCGCAACCATTAAACCCAGCATAGAGTCGCCTGCGTGAATTGTTTCTGCAAAATGGTCTTTGGTTTTGCCTTTGGCACACAATGGCACCGCTATGATATTTTTTATACTTTTTGGCCAATCGTATTTGAAAGGCGAATCAACTTCACTATCAAGAAGCGCCTCTTTAGCTCTGTTTATCTCCTCCACCAATCGGCTGTACAGAATAGCCGAGAACCGCTCATCTATATCTATCAATCCGGAACCCGACGCCAGAACCAATTGCTTCTCTTTATCTACAGTCTTTTCAAGCAGTATTGCGATTCCTTCAACGCTGACAATATCTGTTAAGTTGTCACAAGCCATCTGCAGAAAGTTGGCGTCTTGCTCAGTAACTTTCATATTAGAACTGAGCTTGTGAAGCAGCACCAGTTCTTCGTACGTTTGAGATAACTCACTGCCAATCATTTCAATCTGTTTTTCGGCTTTGGCGCAAAGCTGAAAATTCTCCGCCAAAAGCAAAAGCATTTCAGCAAGAATTTCATTCAACTTCGAATTTTCATCGACCGAAGATTGAAAATCATCAATTGGTATTCCATCGCTATTCGCTGTTTCTCCACCCAAATCAATCAGGGCTGCTGCGGCAGTTTCGCTGTCTGATTTTAGAACAACTGTCAGCACTTGCTCTTTTTCACCAAACAGACAAATATCATCGTTATTTTCAGGTTCATTCCGGTCGTTGGTTTGCTCCAAAGCTATTCGGCTGAACTCGGCCAATTGCCCACAATTACTGCCGAATCTACCCGCTTCACAAAGCAAAACAACTTCGCCGTCAGGATTGCAGACCGCAAAATTAACACCGAATTTATTCACTCTGGTGCCAAAGCTTTTCAGCTTCTGCAGTTGTGACGAACTCAACTTATTCTCTGTCGTTTCCAACATAGTTTTCTTCTAACCCGCAAAATCTTCTTGCAAATCTTCACAATTCTCCTGCACCATTGCCTTGTCATACAGAATGTCCTCAATGCTTCTTAACAGCTCTTTGGGGCTAAACGGCTTGCTTAGACACTCTGATATCTGCAGTTTTTCTTTTTGCTCGTCCTCTATTGCAAAATTTCTGGCTGTCAGCATAATCACCGGCGTATTTTTGGTTTCTTCGGTTTGCCTGAGTTTCTCAACAAGTTCAAGCCCTGTCATAACCGGCATCTGAAAATCTGTAACGACAATATCAGGATTCACCTCACAAGCCAGCTTAAATGCCTCAGCACCGTTCTCAGCCGTTATAACCTCATAATCATTATTACGAAGCTTTATTGCTACAACATGAACAATGTGTATTTCATCATCAACGACTAATACTTTCTTTTTTGCCATTACTCTTGCCTCCCTAAATTTACTCATTATTATTATCTGCTTACTGTCGATTCCATCTTAGCCGTCTCGCCACTCGCCAAAGGCACTTCAAATCCGAACGTACTGCCAACACCAACCTGGCTCGTAACAAACACCCGGCCGTTGTGAACCTTTTCTACTATTTGCTTAACAAGATTAAGTCCCAACCCTGTCCCTTTTGCCTGTTTTTTGTTGGCACCAACCCTGTAAAACTTATCGAATACATGTTCAAGTTCATCCTCAGGGATACCAACTCCGGTATCGGTCACACTGACTTTTACAACGCCTGCTATTTCATCAACCTCGCTATCAATTCTTATCGAACCTCCCTGCCTTGTATACTTGACGGCGTTACTGAGTAGATTAACAACAACCTGAGAAATCATATCTCTGTCAACATACACCCGGTCAAAAACGATGGGCTTTTGGTCTCCTGCCCCCCACGATAAAGTTATGTTCTTCTCTTCAGCATAGCTTTTTATCATTTGTAATTGTTCTTCTATTATTATTGTCAGGCTGACCGGTTTTTTATTCACCTTTATCAAACCTGATTCTATGCGCGAAGTATTCAGAATCTCTTCAATAAGCCGATTTAACCTCTGGGCCTGGTTTTGAATCACCGAATAAAATTCTTTCCTCGTATCCTCGTCATTCGCCTCGCCGTCAAGCAGCATTTCCGAATAGGCCGTAATAGAGGCAAGAGGTGTCTTCAATTCGTGCGAGACTTGACTTACAAAATCATTTTTCATCTGTGCCACTTCTTTTTCTCGTGTAATATCGTGCAGAACTGCCACAACGCCACAGGTCTGCTCCTTACTGTCGTGGACACAGGAAACAATGCAATCGAAGGTACTGGGCCCTTTTCCGCCTGCAAAATCTTTTGAAAACGTGATTTCACGCCTTGCTGCCCGCATTTTGCTTTGCCTGCTCTGGCGCAAAAAATCTACAAATCCATTTTCATCATCTTTTACCAACTCCCTGATAGGTCTGTACTGCGACTTTCTGTAATCAAATCCGAAAAGCTCCCCCGCCGCTGCGTTTGCCATCAACAATTTGTCAAACTCATCGATAACAAGGACTGCATCGCGAATACCGTATATTATTGCCTCGATGTTCTTTTTTTGCCTTTGTGAGAGTTGTACTTGTATTTGCAATTCTTTAATTTGCTCCTCGAGCGAGTGGACGTAATCAGCAGTGCTCTCAAGATACCTTTCAATTGATTTCTTCGCTTCGTTTATTCCTGTTACTCCAACCGTATGCTCACCGAGCAGCCTGGCTATGGACGTGATTGCCCCAGCCACCTTTAGCCAATACCAGCTAAGCCAAATCACGCCCACAGCCCCGGCAATATAGCACATCAGCGCAACGAAATGCCATAATGACACAGTCCCTCCAATGCGCCACCCTACTCCGATGCCAGAATACTGCCACTCGGCAACGCCGACTAAAAACAAGCTGCAAGCTACAATACCTGCAACTGTCACATATAAGTTTCTTCCGGATTTCAAGTCACCATCCTCTATTAATTTTCAGCCAATAATCAGCACTCGGTCATCAATTATTTACCTCCTCCGCCACATACTTGCTTGCTCCTGCTCAATTAAATTGAGCATATTCCTTTCTATCGCTGCTACGCCATTCGGGTCCGTTTCACCGATGATTTTTTCTTTCAGCCTAATCGCTTCCAGATATGTCGGACGGATTTCGAGCGCCGAGTTAACTGCGTGCAGTGCACACAGGTTATATCCGCCAAGGTGGTATTGCACCGCATCTGCGTAATGGTCTTCGGCAAGTCGTGTTCTGTTTAGCCACTGCAGCCCTTCCTTTGCACCGCTTCTCTTACGGCTGATATCTTCGGCTCTCGCATCACCATTTGCTTCTGACGGCTCACTTATGATATGGGGCGTAAGCATAACTATCACTTCCTGACGCACATTTCTATCAGTGGTGCTTCTGAATGCAGCCCCAACAAAAGGCAGGTCGCCAAGCAACGGGACCTGTGACCGCGTCGTGGTTACAGCGTCCCTGAACAGTCCGCCGATTACGATAGTCTGACCGTCTTTAACCATTATGTTAGTCGTCAATTCCGCTGTGGTCTCCTGTGGAATACCCTCACTGTCAATCTCTCCGGAACTGTCTTTCGGATAAATATCCATACGGATGTAACCGTCATTACCTATGTAGGGTCTGAAAGAAAGTTTGGTGCCGGTATCGAGGAATTGAACCTCACCAATGGTTGCCTGGCCCGTGTCGGAAATTGTCGTCCGGTCCCGGTAGCCCAGTTTCGTGCCGATAAAGACCGTCCCCATCTGCTTGTTCAGAGCAAGAATCTTGGGATTAGCAAGCACGGTAATATCGGTAACCGACTCCAGTGCGGTTATAAATCCCACCATGTCTCCGGCTGTAATACCGATTCTCAACCCGCTGGCTCCAGTTGTAGTAAAGCCGGCTATCTCCATAGCCGTGCCGGCAACTCCCGACGCTAATTGCCCAATAGGTGTTGTTGCAGCATCGGTTAGTACGGAGCCACCAACAACAGTTTCCTGAGTGGTGATAGTTTCCGCCGTTCCATCAAGGGCAACACCATTGAGCAGGTTCCAGTCGATACCCAATTGCATTCCTTCGGTTAAGGTGGCGCTTAGAATAGTCGCCTCAATCAGTACCTGCTTAGGTCTGACATCAAGAGATTTTATCACCTTTTCGACCTCGGCAATATTCTCAGGATAGTCATACACCACTATAGCATCGTGAAGTGCCATACTGTCTCCACCTGCCTTGCCTCCGGATACACCCTGCTTGCCTATGGATATCCCCGTCTCCGCCGGAGAGCTGGACGTAACTTTGCCGGCACTGCTCAACACGGAAGTAACAAGCTTTGTTGCTTCGACAGAGCTCATGTAATACAGCGTGAAGACCTTGTGAACTATTCGGCTTTTGTCTTCCTTCATCTTTTTGTATTCTTCCGCAGTATAAACCCTGATGAAATTTCCGTCTCGTTCATACTTGAATTGATAGCCCAGAATCGCTTCCATCGCCTGTTTGAACGTCACATCATAAAGAGTTGTAACGTTAAGCTGGCCGTCAACCTTTGACGAAGGCACAATATTTACCTTGTACAGTGCCGCCAATGTCCGAAGCCCGTCTCTGATGGTCGCATCTTTCTCAAAATTAAGTAACTTAATCATCCCTTCTTTGGATACTTCTTCTGTCTCCTCCGAAGCCGGGCCACCCTGACCCGAAAAATCTTCGCTGCCGCCGGTTTCAAGTTCTGCTGCTATGGCCTCTGCCGGACTTTCAATAACGTCACCAACAGCAATTGCGGCCATAAAAACCAGAACAAGAGTCCATATAAACACGTTCTTTCCGGCTTTGTTTTTGTTATCTGAATTCTTATTGTGATACATAATTTAGCTCCTTGTTTTAGAAAACTCGTTTTGTGATTACTCACAAAACACTACACCTCACATCATCCAATTCGCATTTGAATTCGTCTCTCTTAGTTTCAATCGTATCTCTGCTTGTCCACATCTTAAAAGCACCGTCTTTTCTTCAATTTCAGCTATTTCACATTCATATATATTCACTCCGTCTTGAATGAGCATTTTGTCCCCGACAGCCAACAACTTATCATTTACAAAAGCTCGGGGATTTTTACCCATTACTATCGCACCAAGCTTCAGCTTCTCTGCAATTTTTCTGGCCACTTCTTCATTACCGTTTCTTGAAACAACATCCACTTCTCTCCTGTCACCAACACCTTTGCCTTCTCTAAGAAAGTCCTGCCAGTTCTTCACAGTAAAAAAGTCTCGGGCAAGCACATCATTACGCCCTTTGACCTTCGGCAATTCTATAAAAGATAGCTTTAATGACTCTGTATCGGACTGCCCTATCAGTTTAATCTCTTCAGCCACTGATGACGCTGCAGCGCTCTGCGGACCCTTCCTCGTGAGCACTCTGACCCACATAAAGACCATTATTGCTATCAGACCCAATGCAAAAACAGCCTTTTTCGTATCTATTGCCAATCGCCCTGATGCCCTGTTGGCTCCGCTAACATTATTTTGCAGATTTCGTTTCATTCCTTCTTATCCCTGCTCCGCCCTTGTTCTGTAATAAATAATTCCTTTTGTTTGCATGTTCACTTCGCCGCTAAAATTGTTATCATTTTTAAGTGTTATCTGCTCAATGTGAAGCAACCTGTCCATCGTCTGCACACGTTTGTAGAATTCAAATATTTGCCCTAACCGCCCTTTACACTTCATACTTACCGGTATGCAGTTCAGGTTGTCGGTTTTTATCTCTTCACTCGGCTGAACCTGCTGCTCGCTGAGTTCAAGCTCATTCATCAAATTAGCTATTTCGTGCAAAAAGCCACCGAGGTTCCTGCCTGCCGGCACATTAGCTTCAAATTTTGCGGCTGTTTTTTGAATATCCACTAATTGCTCTTTAATTGTGGAAAGTTGCGTACTCTCAAGCGATGCTTTATTAAGAACAAACGCCTGTGCAGCTTTTGCCTGCATTGCTGCTTTCTTCTCTTTTCGCAAAGGCAGATAACGAAGCAGAACAAATCCGCCAACCATTACACCGGCCGCAACCAAAATCATTATTTGTTTTCTTTCTCGAAACATCATCAGCCCTTTGTTACCTTTCTGCTCTTTTGTCATTTGCCCTTTGCACCACACCACGAGACGACCCCTCGAGGTAATTCGCCAAATAACAGACTATCTCAAACTCGCTTACCTGATAATTTTCTCCCGCTCTGCCGGCACCCTTTTTTGACACCGGTCTGCTTACCACGGCATTGGCCGCAGTTACATTTTTGTTTCGCGAAAACGATGGGTACACCTGACAAAAATACTGTGAATCTTCAAGTCTGCATATCAAATCCCCTACGTTGCTCGAATCTGATGCGACTCCGTTTATTACCACCTTAAACCGACACGGACCAGGCAACGGTGCCACCTTACTGTCTAACCTGCCCTGAGCTACTCTGACTGCCGTGCTCTTTGGCGATGTCTTCCTACCGTCCCCAAATCGCTCCGCTTTGAGCTCTACTTTGTTAAGCACTATCTTTTCATCAATCAAAAAACTCATCTCTGCTAAGACGCTTGCTACATCTATTCTGGAATCAATCTCCGCAAGGATATTTACTTTTTTCTGGAACCGTTTCACTTCATTCTTTATTTTGGCAAATTCCCGTGACACGCTTTCTGCTTCTGCCTGCTTTGATTCGTCATTAACAAGTTCCACCGCAGCTTTTGAAATCGAATGGACGGCAATAAAATTCCACACTATCATCACTGCAAATACACCACCCAGGGCGATATATTGAGTTCGGTAACTAATCTGCCGCCGCCTGCCCTTCTTGTACCATTTTGGAAGAAAATCAATTTCTTTCATGCTATCACTCTAATCTATGGCTCCTTTGAAGCCTTTAAGGCCAAGGCCCACAGCCACAGCCCATTCACAAAGAAGGTCTCGCTTGTCGCTCTCGAAGTTGACATTCATCATATCGAAGCCTTTCAATGGTTGAGCAGTTTCAATCTCAACCGTCAATTGACGTCTTAAAACATTAAGCAGAATATTCTCATATGCTCCCCCGCCGGCCAAAACCGCCCGCTCCACACGCTTGCCCCTGAATGTCACTGTGTAATACTTGAAGCAAAGCGATATTTCTCTCGCCAGCTCTTCGGCAACCGCTCCAATCGCATCAACCATCACCTGTCGCGTCGAAGCATCGAGACCGCCTCTGCTCGCTGAATCAGTACCTGATGCCCAACGACCGTTTTCGACGCCGACTGATGACAAATCTGCCGCCCTTTCCTTTCTCAGCCTATCTCGCAGTATCTCGGCCTCCGAAATACTAACTCCTAATTTCGCCGCTACCTGGCGATTAAATTTATCTCCTCCGATTGGTATTTGCTTAACGAAACTGATTTGTCCGCCACGCCCGAACACCACTGTTGTAAACCAGCTGCCAACATCTACAAAAACCATCGTCTGCTCCTTGTCCTCCTGACGCCTCAGTGACCTCTCAAAACTTCTGAACAACGCACAGGGAATCGCATCTATTGACGCCGGTCTAAGACCCATCCCCTCAACCATCTCAATATGGCTTCTTATCGTCTCGTTATCGGCAACGAATAATACCAGCTCATTTTTCATCTCATCACCCTGTTGAACATTGCCGGCAACCACATAGTTGACCGCGTCTATGTCAGGGTTCAGGCCAAAACGCTGAGCAACTTCTTCTCTTAGAACTTGTTCTATTTCTTCCGCCTCTGTCTCAACCAATCGCAGACTTGTTATTTTCAATTTGTCATTCGGCAGACACGAAATAACATCTTTCCCGCGAAAGTTACCTTCCGCCAGCATCTGCCTGACTGCAGAGATAACGAACTCTCTTCTCTCCTGCTCATCTCCGTTTATATCGGGGGCAATCCTGGTCTTATCCGCCGCTGAAACTCTTATTGTGTGGCCGTCGTCCATCGACAGTTGAATCATCTTGATGAAATTATGACCTATATCTAAGCCTATCGGCTGAAGATTCCGGTTTTTCAATTTCCAGCTTATCATCTGCGATTTCCCTTTCATCAGGGCAAAATCGATATAAAACCTGTAACAGCTTCCACAATAATCGTCACTGTCGTTCCATCTGCCTGCAGGGTAATAACGCCGCCGTTAACCGGGCTTCCGAGATAATCAAATTCGACCGCCTCTTCCAAATTAAAATCGACATCAGTAATATCAACTTTATCCAGCCTGCTGTCGCTGCGAAAATCTATAACATAATCGAATCCCTTTTTCACAGGATGCGCTATTACACTGTTGTCCTGGTCTTCGACACTGTAGCTCTCTTCGCTCTTATCAAAGACAACCGAAAAATTCTGACTTCTGCTGATTGCCATACTCTTGGCGTACTCAAGGTCCGCCGCAACCATATTTGCCGCCGAGCGAACTTGGATGCCTCCGGCAGAACTCATCATCGGTATCGCCATCGCCGCTGCGATTGCGATTATCATCACAACAATCAATATCTCTATCAGACTAAAACCACTGTCTGTGCTTCGAATTATCACCACCCTTTTACTCCTGTATTGGCACATTATGCCCACGCCACTATCCCTTTTTTCGTCTTCTTTGAGAGGCCTCTTTACCGCCCCATCAGCCGATACAAACAGACCGCTGCGCTACATAGTAAGTGTCATCCCAATCAATGTATCAGACACTCATTACAACGATACACATTCTTCCGATACAAGCGTCATTTCCCATACCTTCCACAGTTAAGGTCAACAGAATTGGTATAACCGTCAATCAATATGACAGAAACCAGTGAAATATTTCGTGTCACGCAGGGGTCGGGAAATGTAATTTGCGTTATTAATCTATTTCAGATTTTTCTTTTCTTTGTGCATAAAGGCCGATAAGCCATTTGCCTTTAATCCGTCCCATAAACCCACTGTTGCATTTCTAAGCAATATGCTGAAAATCCCGACCTGTCGGAAAGATTTGCAAAAACTTCTCGCTTCTGTGTCGCTAATTTCTTTCGATACTTCTAAAAAACGCTCCTGCCGCCGGACTAAAATTTCCTATGTCACCGCCAAGCGATGCCTTGATTGGTTCCGTTGTGATGACAATGTTACCGCTGCCGCCTATTCCACCGCCGGTAATAAACAACGCTCCGGATATCACAACTTCGGCCCCGCTGTCAACCGTCCACTGACCCGCTGTCTGTGCAAGACCGTTAACCTCCAGCCTTGCCGCGTTTTTCACTGTTACTGCGCCATCTACCAACATTGCCGGAGAATTCTTTTGAGCCGTCATCTTTATCGAACCGCCGCTGACTATCAAATTGCCCTTGATGACAAAAGTCTCGCCGACTACGAGATTCGGGTCGATTAGTTCAACATTGCCGTTGGGGTCATTGGGGTCAGGCTCATAACTGGCGGTGAAATCGTCTGTGTTAAGGCCGGGGCTGCTAATACCCACCGCTTCACTAACGTCGTATTCCTGACCCGTGCCGCCGGAACCGACAAGGCCCACACTGAAAATATCTCCGTTTATAATGCCGTTATTTGTTAAATTGCCGCCGCAGTAAACATCGCCGTTAATTGTTACACTATTGGATATTATCGCATCGCCCCCGACCCAGAAAGCAACGCATGGGTCGAGCCGCAGTTCAGCTTTCAAAGTGCTCAGTCCGACCTTCTCTCCTGACCTTTCTCTGTACGCGCTCGATGTTATCTGATAATTACACTCGCCGAGTTTAATTACATTGACGTCATAGTAATCGTCACTGCCTGTTATTATTTGCAGACACTCTGCGCCCGTCCAGTATTCGAAATCAACATCCTGCGGATTAAGGATAAGCCCTTTAGCATGTTCCAAGCCGGATTCCGCCAAATAATCCATTTGCACTCTAAGCAACATATTCTCACCGCAGGCCAATTCGACAT
>CAYXPG010000008.1:0-24242 GCA_964467205.1 uncultured Pirellulales bacterium
GAGAGCTCTCTCGCCGTTCAATTGCCAGCAGCAAATAAAGTGCCGAACAGGATTGAAACAAATCCGTGTTTAAAAATTCGTGTCATTCGTGAAATTAGTGGCTATATTTTTATGCTCAAAAAGCACTCATTTCTTCCATTTTTTTGCAATTTCTTACACTTTCTTATTCTTTTTTCGACGTTTTTTGCCATTTTTCGACACTTTTTGACACTTTTTTTATTACCTATTTTACCTATTTGCCCTAAGTCCGCACCACAATCGCCATTTTTAGCCTATAAACAGGAATTCTCCCTCAAATCTGCTCGAATTTTCCCCCAAAAATCCCCAAATTTTAAAAATGTTTTTAAAAAATCTTGTGGCTGAATCCTTATTTCATTTTTCTATGCGTAAATTTCTTTGCATTTTCACCGCAATAGTCAGCCACAATCTGCCCGGCGCCCAGCAGTTTCCATTTATATATTGTCAGCCCTTCCAGTCCTACCGGCCCGCGAGCGTGTATTTTGTTGGTACTTATCCCCACTTCTGCCCCAAGCCCGTATCTAAAACCATCACTGAATCGGGTGCTGGCGTTCCAGAAGACATTGCCCGAATCAACTAATTCCATAAACTTCTCGGCCTTTTCCTTATTTTCAGTAACAATGGCATCGGTATGGCCGGAACCGTATTTGTTTATATGTTCAACAGCCTCATCCAGGCCGGCAACTACTTTTACAGAAAGGATATAATCGAGATACTCGCTGGCCCAGTCCTGTTCACCTGCCGGCTGAACTTCTATTATCGATGCGGTTTTTTCACAGCCGCGAAGTTCAACTCCCTTTTGCTCAAGGGCGGTTTTGACCCTCGGCAGGAAGGTCTGAGCGATCTTTTCGTCAACGAGCATAGTTTCAACCGCATTGCAGACCGCAACATACTGGCACTTTGAGTCAACGGCTAATTTAACGGCCATACCCAAATCCGCCTCGGCATCTATATAAATATGACATATCCCGTCGGCGTGGCCGAGTACGGGTATATCGGTGTTATTCATTATATAGCGGACAAATTCATTCGAACCGCGAGGGATAATCAAATCGACGTATTCACTCATCGCTAACATTTCGGCAACGTCCTGCCGGGTATGCAGCAGTTGCAGCCAGCCGGCAGGCAGGCCTGTATCCTTACTGGCCTGTGAAATTATCTCGGCCAGAATATTATTTGTGTTTTCCGCCTCACTGCCGCCCTTTAGTAGAACGGCATTTCCGCTCTTTAGGCAAAGTGTCGATATTTGCACAAGGGCATCCGGCCGGGACTCAAAAACAATCCCGATAACGCCGATGGGGCAAGATACTTTATAAAGTTCCAGCCCTTTATCGAGTTCTATGGCTGCTATTGTTTTGCCGACAGGCTCGTCGAGTTTAATTAAGCTCTCGATAACCGCACAGACATCGGCTATTTTGTCCTGCCCAAAGGCAAGGCGTTTGAGCAGTGGTCCGGCGAGATTATTTTCCTTGGCCACAGCGAGGTCTTTTTCATTAGCAGTGATAATTTCGGCACTTCGCCGTTTCAGGGCATCGGCGATTTGGGCCAATGCATTATTTTTTGCATCGGTTTTAACCGCTGCCAACCGGATTGAGCCAAAACGGGCTTTAGCTGCAATTTCAGCAATACTCATATGAATTTACCATTTAATATTTACTATTGACTATTGATAATTTATAATTCAAACATCGATTGTAAATAGTCAATGGTCGATAGTCAATTGTATTGCGGGTGTAGCTTAGAGGCAAAGCACCAGCCTTCCAAGCTGGCTACGCGGGTTCGATTCCCGCCACCCGCTTTTCCTGGTCTGCGGAGAACTGCGAGTTTGGTAAGTGCTGTAATTTTGGTAAGATTTACCAGGCTGCAATCAGGATTTGCTGCATTACTAACGACAGACTGTTATAAAAACAGCAGGGAGGCGTAAAAAAATAATCGGCTGACGATAGCTGTTGAATCTTCGTAAGCACTTTTCTTTACATCAATTAGCTCTTTCCGGGGGATGTCCTATAAAAAAATTTTAGAAAAAATCCAAAAAAAATAAATTTGGTTGTTGACTTGGTGGTAGAAAGTGGTACAATTCCCCACTATTGAACTGTCAAGTGGGACAAAAGTTATGTTATTATTAACAGGTGAATACCAACACGTAATCGATGGCAAAAACCGGGTCCTCATCTCCAATAAACTTAGAAGTCAGATAGACTGCGAAGAGCATGGCAGTAATTTTTATCTGGTGCTGGGGACAAATGGGATACTTTGTCTTTATCCTGAGAAGTATTTTGAGCAAATAGCGCTTTCGGTGGCTCCGGGGAAAAGTGCACCTGATGAGGCGGTGGCATTCGAGAGGATGAGCTTTGCTCTGGCGAGTAAGGTAGAACTCGACGCACAGGGCAGACTCCTTCTTAACGAAAGACTGCGCAAAAGAGCGGCCCTGAATGACCATATTACGCTCGTGGGCGTGCGGGACCATATCGAACTGTGGAACAACAAGAGCTGGGAACAGTATCTGTCGGACCATATGACACAGTATCAGAAACAGATGTCTGAGGCGAGACAAGCGGTTCTGCAAAAACAAAATAAAGAGCTTTCGAATACGATTGAATATCCGGAATAAATTGCATTTTCAAAAAGGACGCTTTTGTAAGGGATGACTAATTAAGCTGAACTTTAGAATGGAGCAGAGTAATCGAAGTGGAAATGAACCATTGTCAGATTGTAGAGAAGAGTCTGTCCGGCGAGAGAGAAGTTGACGAAGAAACCTTTGCTTCGCTGGCGATTCTCGCCGAACGGCTGGAACGGGTAAAAAAGCTCGGGAAGCAGTTTTCGGGCGTTACGTTTTCTTCGGCAGTTGAGAAACTGGCAAGAGAGAGAGAAAGTATAGCCGTGGGTTGAAATGCAGTTGGAGGACGACTCCAGAGGCTAACCGTTTATCAGGAAAGTGAATAGTTCGGAAATAGAACATATACCGGTTCTTGTGAAGGAATTATCCGAACAGATAAACCTTCCACGGGACGGGGTGATGGTCGATACGACCATAGGACACGGAGGTCACAGTTTACTGTTCGGCGGGACACTGGGCCCTGCGGGAGTAATTGTCGGCTTTGATGTTGATATAAATTCAATCCACAGGGCCCGGTCGAGATTAAAGGGCCTTGACTGTAGAGTTATCCTTGTTTGTGAGAATTTTACCGAAATCAGTGAAGAGGTCCATAAACAGGGAATAGAAAAGGTCGATTTGATATTAGCGGATTTAGGGGTTTGCTCGGCGCAGTTGAGTGATGTCGAGATTGGGCTGAGCTTTCAGACTGATATGCCGCTGGATATGAGAATTGACAAAAGATTAAAGACTACGGCTGCCGATATAGTTAATAAGACAGACGAAAAGTCATTGGCAGATTTGATTTACAAGTTCGGTCAGGACCGTGCATCGAGACGAATTGCCCGGTTTATTATTCGCCATCGTGGTATTGAGCCGATAACCACGACGGGCCAGTTGTCATCGATAATCTGCAGGGCAACCGGACGGCCGGGAAAAAAGAGAAAAGAAAGAATACACCCTGCGACAAGAACCTTTCAGGCACTGAGGATTGCGGTCAATAACGAACTGGAAAACCTCCAGAAGCTGCTGGCTTCGGCACCCGGGCTGCTGAAGAGAAACGGGCGTATAGCAGTTATCAGCTTTCACAGCCTGGAAGACAGACTGGTCAAGAACAATTTTAAGCAAAATGAAAAGGGGCATATTTACAGGATTCTAACGAAAAAACCAATTGTTCCATTAGGTGATGAAATTGCCCGGAACCGGCGGGCAAGAAGTGCAAAGTTAAGAATCGCAGAAAGACTGTAATAAAATTAACAAGTAAAAGTTAAAAGCAAAGAATGAAAATGGAGTTTCGTTTATGACTTCCGACGCCAAAATTGGACTGCTGTTAGGTTTGGTCTTTATATTTCTGATTGCATTTATAATCAATGGGCTGCCGAGCTTTAACAACAACAAGGACAACAATGAACTGACCCTGCGAATAGTCAACCCGCAAAAAGATACACTCGGCCTTGCTATGAAAGAGCGCAAAGCCAACTTTGAGGTTATCAATCCGACCGAGGCTGAAGTTGTCAGGCCAATAGTTTCTGTTGAAAAAGCGTCTTCCGAGGCCAGGGTCACTGCCGCAAGGAACGGGGGCATTCGTTTTGAAACACCTCTGCCAAAAAAGCCGTCGGATGTAAAAAAGACAGAAGTAGCGAAAGAGACCAAGAGGGGTGTTAAAACCGCTCCGAACAAGGCAGTTTTGCCAAAAGTTTACGTAGTCGAAGAGGGTGACAGTTTAGCTATCATTGCAAAGAAGTTTTACGGCGGAGAGGAAGGCAACAAGGCCGTAAACGTCAGCAGGATATACGAGGCCAACCGCAGAAATCTGAAATCAGCCGATGAAATTTATGTAGGCCAAAAACTTGTGATACCATTACTGCGGGGTTCAGCGAGAGATAAAAGCAGAATCGAGAGCATTTTTTCGCCCAGAGTATTTGAGAAAGTTAAATCTATCGGCAAGAGACATCCTGCCGGTGAGAGGAAGGTAGTTGTGCAAACCAAGCGATATGTTGTGCGAGAAGGTGACAATTTATGGCGAATTGCCGCCGAAAAGCTTGGAGACGGCAATCGGTACCGTGAAATAACCAAGCTGAACACCGATATTTTAAACGACGAAGACAATCTGGCCGTAGGGATGCAATTGAAAATACCGGTTCGATAGTAAGGGGGTTTGGCCACTATTTTCCAAGTCGATGTTATCCAAAGACTCCCAGCAGATTAAAATAAGATGAGGCGATTTTGTTTTGTTTTTGTTGTTTTTTACTTTACAGGCATAGCCATTTTCGCCGTCCATTTGCGCAGCACGAACAATCGCATTTTCTACAAGCTCTGCACACACAAGGCCGAGCAAGGCCGGCTAAAACAACAACTCTGGCAGAAACAACTGCAGCTGGAGAGTATAATAAATCCCGCTTCTATTTTTCAGCGTCTTGAAGAACCTTGAATTGTTTGTAGTTGAAATTCAATTGAATCGGCGTCAGGGCCAGAGGTAACCGGCCCAACCCAATATATATTAGCGAGTTAAAAGTTGAAAAGCGTTCGCACAACTGTATTTCTGTTTGGGGTTTTGATAGCAGCATTTTTGCTGCTTTCAGTGAGGTGTTTTTATCTTCAGTTTTTCGAAAGTGAGCATTATTCTTCGGTCTGGAGTAAACAGCGTCAGCAGTTGCGAGTTCAAAAGCCGCAGCGAGGAGCGATACTTGACTGCCGGGGTCGTGTTCTGGCGGCAAGCAATAAGACACAGACGATTTTTGCCGACCCTCAGATTATAAAATCCGCCGAGAGAGCGGCGAGTAAGCTTGGGCGAATTTTGAATATGGAGGCAATCGAGATTTACCGACTCATCACAGAGAGCAAGAATCGGCGATTTGTAAAAATCAAAGTTGGCGCTGATGCCAACGAGTGCGGTGCGGCCGGCAAAATCTACGGTATTGGGGTTAAGAGCGGCTGGCAGCGGCATTATCCGATGGGCAGGCTGACTGCCAATATCGTCGGTTTCACCGATGTTGAGAACGAAGGTAAAGGTGGCATTGAACTTCAATATGAGAAGGAACTGAAGGGGGCATCGGGTCAAGAAATATTTTTTGCCGATGTTCGTCGCCGACCGATTCGTCCCAAAGAGCAACCAAGTGTTCTGACTGATGGCGCTGGAATTATTTTAACTCTTGACGCCACTATACAGCAGTTTACCCGAGCGGAGCTTTTAAGACAATATGAAAGTTACGAAGCAGAATCAGCCATTGCGATTGCAGCCGAGCCGGAAACCGGTGCGATTCTGGCGTTAGTTTCGCTGCCGGATTTTGACCCCAATAATATAGCTGCCCGGGATGTAAATAATCTTCGTAACCGGGCGATGAGCGACCAATTTGAGCCGGGCAGTGTTATAAAGCCGATAGCGGTTGCGATAGCAATCGATGCGGGAGTTGTCGAACGAAAAGAAAAAATATTCTGCGAGTACGGTAACTATCGCGGCAGGGGATTCGGTCGAATCGGAGAATACGGAGAACACCGATTCGGAGATTTGACGCTGCGGGAAATCCTGGTTCATTCGAGCAATATAGGAATGGCGAAGATTGGGCAGAAACTTGGCAAAGAAAAACTATATAAAGGATTACAACTTTTCGGTTTTGGCAGGAAAACAGGTGTTGATTTGCCGGATGAGGCTGAGGGACTGGTGCGTCCTGTTCGGCAGTGGACGGGATACAGCGTGACGCGAATGCCATTCGGACAGGAGATTTCGGTAACGGGTATTCAACTGGTACGGGCCTTCTGTATGCTTGCCAACGGCGGTCGGTCGGTCAGGCCGTTCCTGGTCAAGGCAATAGTAAATAATAACGGTGAGATTGTGAAAGTGGCCCCGTTAGAAGTAAGGCGTCGACTTCTAACAGGGCAAGATGGTACTGCATCGGACAGTCCGCCGAAAGGTGTTGGTTTCGTGGTAAATCCGGAGGTTGCAAGATGGATTGTCCGCAATGCCTTAGTGGGTGTAGTTAACGAAGGTACGGGGAAAAAAGCTAAACTTGAAAAATGGCAGGTGTTCGGCAAGACCGGCACAGCTCAATTATCTAAAAAGGGCGAAAGAGGCTATTCGGCGGATTCTTATGTGGCATCTTTCGCAGGAGGCGGGCCTGCAGAGAAGCCGGCGGTTGTGGTTTTGGTTTCCATTTTCAAGCCGAACATCCAGCTCGGCAAAGGTTATACAGGCGGGACGATAGCGGCTCCCGTGGCAGCAAAGATAATTGAAAAAACGCTGAATTATCTCGAACGATAAGAGTAATGGGCGGTTGGTGAGATTTGGCAAACCAATCAATATAACTCCTGGCTGAAATGTCCCTGTGCATTGTGAATGTCAGTTTGTTGGAGGCGAAGCATTTCCGATGTATTCTGCGTCGATGCAGAATTGAATGATGTCACGAGCTAAAGGTGCGGCGTCACTTGAGCCATGCTGGCCGCCTTCGACTACGACGACAAGAGCGAGCTTGCGGCCTGAGCCGTCGGCGGCGAAACCCGCGAACCAGGCGTGTGCCGGTTTTTCAGTAGAGCCGGTTTTGCCATAGACCTTTACGTCGTGTTCGACAAAACTGTTAAGAACAGGTTCGAATTCCTTGTAAGCGGTTCCGTTCAGCTCGCTGACAACGGCGCCCATACCATCGTAAACAACATCGAGTGTCTGCGGCGATATATTCAGGTTGTTTGAATTCGTATGGGTTTGAGATTGTTTAGCAATGGTGGAAGTGACATTTGCCATATCAGAAGAGATAAGGAGCCGAGGGTTTTTGTATAAGCCGCCCCGTGCGATAGCGGCAAAAGAATTTGCGACCTGCAAAGGAGTAACACGGAGATTGCCCTGGCCTATGCCAAACCATCTTCTTTCGCTATCACTAAGCGGTGGCACTTGCTCAAAATTTGAGATTGCGCCCCTTGGGACAGTGTTTGAGATTACGCCTGACAATTGGCGCAGGTTCCTGGAGAGTTCGGTTTCAGCAACATAAGCCGGCGGAAATAGTATGTTTCGGCCATAGCCAAATTTAAAGAGCCATTGCTGGAGGAGCAGAGGGTCGATTCTGTCTGCAAGGTGGGAAAAATAAATATTGCAACTGCCCCTGACAGCGTTGCGGGCGGTGTTGCCGCCCTCGTTCTGCCATTGAATATCGTGGCTGAGCCATTTGTATTTATTGTAGAGCCAGCAGCTTGGCCAGCCCTTATCAGCTTTCTGCGGGGGGCAGGAGATAATTTCTTCGGGAGTAATTTTGCCGGTTTCAAGGCCTGCGATGAGAATTAAGGGTTTTACAACCGAGCCGGGTGGATAATGTTCATTAATCGTACGGTTTATCAAAGGTTTATTAGGGTCGTCAATGAGAAGGTCGTAATTGTATCTGGCACGATTTAAGTCGAAAGTGGGTATCGAAACCAAAGCGAGAATGTCACCTGTACCTATCTCGATGACAACCGCCGACATTCCGGGTCCGCAATTCGGTTCGTGGTTATAGGTGGTCAGATAATTTTCTATTCTTTGCTGAAGCTCAATGTCCAGCGTCAGCGAAACGTCTGTTCCGAATCGGCTTTCGGTTCGGTCTATGAGTTGACTGTCTATATCATAAACCTCAAGACCGCGTCTGCCGCGAAGGATAGTTTCACAAACATACTCAACACCATCTTCCCGTCCACAGATGTCGTCGGGCAGATAGTGAGCCAATGTATCATCTTTGAAAAGCTCTTTGTCGCTTTTTTGCGGCGGGCCGACCCAGCCGATTGTCTGAGCGGCGGCCGAATCATAATAATAAACCCTGTGTGGTTTGGGGAGAATTTGAACGCCGTCTATGTCCATAAATTCGAGCTGAGCAGTGAAGATATCGTCATCGGTTTTTAATTCCAACAATCTCCAGGTTTTGTGCATTTCTGCGATATCGACGGCGGCAGTCAATAAGAGTCGCTGGTTGGGGTCGTGGACGGCCTGCTCAAAGGGTTGGTTGGGATAACTTCTTTTCCAGGCAAGATATGAGCGTAAGTTCCATATTCGGTCGTTTATTTGCCTGATTCTGTTCTCGACGTCAGCCCGTTCAAGGCCAAAGCAGGTACACTTATCGATTATCTGCTGTAAATCCTCACGTTTTGCCCGGACTTCTTCGAGGACTTTTGCCTTTGCATTTGCCGGGTCATTCTTTTTTGCGGCACTTAACAATTTGCTTCGAACGAGTCGGTCATCAGCAAAAGAGGAGAGTTCATAATTTATGTTCAACCAGAATTGCGGTTCATCTGCAGCTAATATTCTGTCTTTTCTATCGAGTATTCTGCCTCTTAGAGTTTTCAGGGGCCTGGAACTGCCTCTTATGCGTTTTAGTTCTGCGATGCCTTTCTGAACAGAAGAGTCCGCCAGCAGTTGTAATTGTGCCAGGCGGAGCAAACAGACCAGAAGTAAAGCGGCGCTTATAATTATAAAAATTTTTATTCTCTTATTATACATCGTAGTTGGTATTTCGTATTTCGGGTTCCATTTTAAGGGTATTTTGTGATTATCGAGATAGCAATTCAGTGCTTGCCGAAACGTTGTGTTTTTATACGCATCCACCAGGCAAAAGGCAAGAATAAAAACGGCCCTACGACGGCTGAATACAAAGAAGTTGCAAAAATGAGTGTGTAAGCATTTTGAATGTGCGGCTGAGAGATGAGGCGACTTAAGAGATATGCCAATAGACCGGCAAAAAGTCCTACGGTAAATATGGCAGCGGTCTGGTATGGCATTTTACGGATAGCGATGAGGCGGTGAAGGTAAGCCAGCAGGGTTCCAAAGAGACCAAAGCTGATTATCTGCGGGCCCATAGAAGAGCCGATTAAGTCAGCGGCAAAACCTATCACGAAAGAGGTTATAATCGCCTCGGTGGTGCCGGAGTGGACGGCAAAAAAAACCAAAAGTATTAACAGTAAGTCGGGTCTGATATCCCAGCGAGCCAGGAAACCGGCCTGGAGCACAGCAGCCGAAGTGATTAAGATTGCAAATCGAAACCATCGCATTTTTTATTCCCGACAGGTGCCTTTTTGCCCTCCGTAAGGAGTCCCTATGACCACACCAATCAGAGACGAAACCAAGCTTAAGTGGCGTGGTTTGCAAAATTGCAGCACTGCCCTATTTTTGTGGATTCATTATAATCACGGCCACATTGCTTATTGTTTCCAGGTTACATACCGGTTCGACAGTTATATCCCAAACGAGGGGGTTTTGGTCGTCAGGTTTGCATTGGGTTATGGTTGCAGTAACAATAGGGGTATCGAGCAGGCCGGGCTTTTTTAGCGCAAAGACTCTGGAACCAGTCTTTACTTTGTGCTCGGTGGAGATATTTGTTATTCTGGCGTAATTTGAGCCGGCCCCCTGCATTATTCTACGCAAATTTAATTGGTCAATTTTTACCTCTATTCCGGAAGCAGGGTCGGTAATCAACCTGACCTGTGCGTTGCGTGAATCAACGTGGGAAATAGTTCCGATGACACCATTGTCGCCAAGGACGAACCAGCCTTCAGCCAGCCCATCGTTTTTGCCACGGTTAATAATAAGCTCGCTGCGTGAGCTGTCAAGAAAAGCGGTGGTAACATCAGCAGGGACCAATTTCGCGCCTTCGAGTGGAAATCTTTGTCGCAGGCCGGTAACTTCTTCGAGAATTTGATGCTTTTGACGTAACTGCTCTTCAAGTGTGGCAATATAATTCTGGTACTGAGATTCTCTTCGTCGGAAGATGTTGTCATTGGGCTGCTGAGTATGGGCCAAAATTGAGAGGTTTCTTCCAATAGTTAAAGGCCATCGAAAAATGTGGGCAAAGGCGAACTGAAACTTATTTGTTAATTTCTGTGGAGCAAAGAGAAGAATGAAGCCTGCTAACATAAACCAGGTGAACAACATACGTCTGGAGACTTTGATACGCTTCCTTGCCATAATCCTATTTTGTATTGCCCGCTTTGTATTTTACTTATTCGGAGCACATCACCGACGAGCCACGACCTATCATTCCCATCCGTACTCGTTATGATCCATCGTATCCTTCCACAACTCCAGATTTTCCAAATAGACGCTGGTGCCACGTGCTACGGAACTGAGAGGGTCCTCAACCCTTTGTACTCTCAGGCCGGTAGAATTTGCCAGCACGGTATCAATACCCCGCAGTAGTGCGGTTCCGCCGCAAATGTGTATTCCGTTGTCTATTAAGTCTGCGGCGAGCTCAGGTTCTGCCTTTTCGAGAGTAGTTGTAACGGTATCAATGATTGCGGCGATAGGCTCACGAAGAGCTTCGCGAATTTCCTCACTTGTTATGACAATTTTTCTCGGCAGGCCGGATATGGTGTCCCTTCCTGCAACTTCCATAGTCAATTCTTCTTCAAGAGGGGCGGCGGAACCGATTTGTATTTTGACCTTTTCGGCCCTTGCCTCCCCAATAAGGAGGTTGTATGTTCTTTTGAGATGATTAATGATGGCCTCGTCCATATCATCGCCGCCCATACGTATAGATTCGCAGGTAGCGATGTCGGCCAGACTCATAATAGCCACTTCGGTTGTACCGCCGCCCATATCGACAATCATGGAAGCGGTTGGGTCTGTGATTGGCAGTCCGGCCCCGATTCCAGCAGCCATAGGCTCATCGACGAGATAAACTTTTCGTGCGCCGGCACGCTCGGCACTATCAATGACAGCCCTTCGTTCGACGGCGGTTATTCCGCTGGGGACGGCAATAACCACCCTTGGCCTAACCAGACCCCCCCTGCCGTGCACCTTTCTGATAAAATATCCGAGCATAGCCTCGGTGATTTCAAAATCGCTGATTACGCCATCCTTTAACGGCCTGATAGCACTAATCGAGCCGGGGGTTTTACCGAGCATCTCCCGGGCAATCATACCGACAGCTTCACCGTTGTTTAGAACAATATTTGTTCCTTTACGAACGGCAACAACGGAAGGTTCATTGAGGACAATCCCTTTACCGCGTACACAAACCAGCGTCGTACAGGTACCGAGGTCGATACCCATATCCATGCTAAACCAGCCTAAGATTGTGTCCAGTAGCACTTTCGAATCCCTTCAGGAAAATCAATTGACGTTATCCTTATACAAGAAAAAACAAACTTGTCAACAGTCAATTGGCTACGGAATACTGAATAATGTGCCGAACTGAAAATAGCATTTATAGGCGACAAATACTGCGGTAGCGAGAACAATGCCAAAAGCCAGTACAAGAATAACCGTATAAATGTTATCCGGAGCAGAAACCTTCGGACCGCGAATTTGCACGCCAGGACTCATATGTCAACCTCATGTACTTTATTATTGACTATTTTCTGTTAATTATTGTTTTTGAGCTTTATTGAGTTATCAACAGTTACAAGATTACAAATTAGTTGCAGCATTATCACCGACTCTCGGCTGCTGAACAACGAGGTCGAGAACACCGACGGCCTCTTCCGTGTCAACTTCTGTGATTATAATATCACAGATAAATTCATCGCCTCTCGTAACGTGGAATTTCATGTTTTTCATAACCCCGTCTGCCGCTCCGATAGAAATTCCAGCCATAGAATTTTTCAAATCCACACTGGTTACCAATCCCAGCAGGTTGATATCTTTTGTTTGTATTGGAGCGGCCGGTTTAGCCCTTTCTCTTCTGGTGGTGACCGGTGCGGCGGGTGGGGCAGCTCGGCCGGTCGGCAGCAAGAGCCGGTCCAACTTCCTTTGTAAATCGGTTTTTTCCTCAAGCAGTTGTCTCTTGTCCTTCTGGAGCGATGCTATTATGACCATTTTTTCTTCCAAAAAGGCTGTAGTTTCATCAAGCTCTTTTTTCAACTGGATTTGCTGCTGTTTTAATCTGTTCAACTCTCCAAGAGTGTCTTTCAATAAGAGTTCCTTGTTATCGGCGGTTTGTGAGAAGGCCTCTACGACACTTGTCCAGTTATTTACTTTCTGAAGCAAAAGCGATTTTTCAGCTTCGACGGTTTTTAGCTGTGTCAGCAATTCAGAAGATTTTACTTTCAGGGTGGCAATTTCGTTGCCGAGTTTGCCCTTTTGAGCACTTTTTTCTTCAATTTTCCGGTTTAATTGTTTTTTCAGGCTGCCAAGCTCTTCGGTTAAGCTGCCTATTCGGGCGATTTGGCTGTCGTATTTTTGTTTGTAACTATCAGCGTTTGCAACCCAGGTTACGACAATACCACAAAGGAAAATCGAGGACACCGTCAATAAAACTATTAATATCTTTGTAAGAGTACTCAAGATTAGCTCCTTTCACTAATTATTCGCACATTCAAGTTAGCAATGCGAATTATACATCACCCACATCACCCTGTAAATAATATATTTTAAGCTTTTGAGAGGGAAAGGTCAAGTTATTTTTAGCAAATACCCAAATTAAATGGATAATGAAAACGGTCAATAAAGGAGTGCAGAGGGGGTATTTGGGGCAAATTATTTCTTTATCAAACAGAGTAAAACAGCCCTTGCAGCGGCAAGACGGACAAATTTGGACTCATTTTGCAGCAGGCGTGGCAGAAACCTGGTAAGCTGTGTCGAGCCAATCCGACCAATTGCCATTGCAGTGAGGACATTTACTCGTTCGATATCGTCCTTTTTGTCCAGGTCATTTGTAAGGTTTTTATTAAAAACATCGAGTACTTCAGGTTCGCCGTCTTTGTAGCCAAGCGTGCCAAGTTGGGCCGCAGCAGTGAGACGAACCTCCAACCAATCATCATCGAGCATAGTAATGAGGGCATTTTTGGCCTGTTCGGTTCCGAGGGCACCCATTGCCCTTGCCCCCATAACCCTGTCATCGGCGTAAGCACTAATCAGAATTGCCCATAACTTTCGATATATTCTCTCGTCACCGAGCTTTGCGATGGCCTCTGCAGCCTGTAATCTGGTCCCGTAATCGGAATCTTTGTCCTCAAGGGCCCAATACAAAAGCTCCAGCGCCTGCTTATTTCCGGTCTTGCCCAGCAGCAAAACAGCATTAGCTCTGACCTGGTGGTCAGTACTGGCTGTGGCAGTGCGAAGGATATTGAAGCCCTGTTGTGAGCCAAGTCGTGTGATGGCATAAGCGGCGGCAATTCTGACATTTTCATTGCGGTCGCCTAACAACTGTTCTACTAAGTTTTGGGCAGGATGGTACTTTGTGTCGCCCACAGCCAAAGAGGCGGCAAATCTGACCGGCACAAAGTTATCTTTCAGCAACTGCTGAACTTTGGGCATTAATTTGACCTGTCTGGTGACGGCAACAACTTCTATAGCAGTAACCCTGATGCTCGGGTCATGGTCGGCAAGTCCCTGCTGGACGATATTGACGGCCTGGTCTTTAAGGGACGCGACAAATGCAGTGTCGGGGCCGGGAGTTTTCTGTAATGAGTCGCCACAACTGAAAACAAACAGTATTGAACAAGTAAATAGTAAAAAATAAAAAATCCCCCTCCCTGCCCGGGTGTTCAGCGCCTTTTGAGTATCAACTTTTGTAAGCATTTTTTTCATTTGTCAGTCCTTTTATTTTTTCGGCCAAATCCCTCCAGAAGCGACAGGATTATGGTCAAAAAAAGGCAGGCAAGACAACAAAAATCGAGCCATTGGCCGTATTTGCTGAAAAAAGTAGTTCTTTTATCTATCGGGACCCTGTCGAGAAACCAGCCGGCTACGCCTTTGCGGTCCATTGCTTTGTAGGGAAAATCGCTGCTTGCTGCGATAAAGCCGTCCCTTATGCGTCCGGCCGAATCAATGAGACAGCTGATGCCGGTATTTACACTGCGTAAGATTGCAAGGCGGTTCTCGACCGCCCTGAAGACACAAACAGCAGCGTGTTGAGGCAGTTCCGTGCTTGGGAAAACTTTCTTAGAATCATCTTTGAATCGCACAAACCAGCCGTCATTACTTATATTGACGAGCCAGTCGATACGCTTTCGGCCTGGGGTCTCTATTGCAAATCTTCGTGCAATCGCAGGTATGGCATCTTCATAACAAATCATCACGCTGAATCTGTAGGGGGGGGCGTTGGTGTCCGGGGCGGTCATTTCAAAAATGGTGTATTCAGTGCCGGCATCGAGCGAATAATCATAATCATAAGGACTAAATTTCATCAGGAGATTATAAAGAAAAGGGCTGCTTTTCTTAAACGGCACGACTTCGCCGAAAGGAACCAGGTGAATCTTGTTGTATTGAGTTTCCGCCTGCGTACCATCAGGCCGATAGAGAAACGCTGAATTATATCTTTGTGTTGAAAGAAAAGTCAAATCGGCCTGCAGCTCGACTGTGCCGCCATAGGCCCCTACAAGTACAAAAGCGGTTTTTTGGGAATGGTCTCTTAGAATTTCATCGACAGTTTTGCAATGAAAGTCCGGGGAGAGCCGGTTTAATACCCTTTTGTCTAATGTGGCCTGTACCATAGTTTCCGGCCAGACGATTAGCTCGGCTCCGGCGCCGGCGGCAGCTTTACTTTTCTGCAGTAACTGTTCAAGCATTACATCAGAGGCCTGAAACGATTCCTTAACCGATTGAGGGACATTGGATTGTAATGAAGCAACCAGTGGGCCATCTTCGATGTACTTGTCCGATTGGTTTATTCTCCATCGTCCATAAGCGATAGTTGCGGCCAGTGCGGCACATACCAGGGCAATTTTTAAGAATTGAGTGGTCCGGAAGATGCTTTTGCAGCGGGCGGCAATGAATAAGTCGGCTATTAAACCATTCACCATCGCTATCAGGAAAGAGATGCCGGCGGCGCCAAAAATGTCGGCAATCTGGATGAGTGTGATATTGGCATACTGGCTGTGTGCCAGAAACCGCCAGAAGAAACCGCCGAGGAAAAGACCCTGCAGACGTTCGGCGGCGACAAATAAAACCGGCACAGCGAGAAATAAGGGTATTTTTTTTGCTCTGCAGTAACGCAGGGTAAATACAAGCAGCGGCCAAAGCAGCGCTGTGTAGAGGCAGAAGGCCAGCCAGCCGCTGAGGGTCACCGGCGCCATCCAGTACAGATTGGCGAGCCAGTAACAGGCGGAGACTAAATAGGCGGCCAGAACCAATAGCAGCGGTTTTGCTTTGGGCGAGCAGATAAGGATAAAAGGCAGCAGCGAAACCCAGGCCAAAAAAGAGAAGCTTATTGGCGGCTGGATAACCGTCAGCACTACCGCAGTGGTGATAAACGGCAGAAAAGTGAGCAAAATGTTCTTAAGGCTGGAACTATTCAACCGGCCAAATCCCTTAAAGTGGCTGCTATGTTCTTGGTTTGGTACAACTTGCCGTTGTCCATTCTTGTCGAAAGCTGATTTGTAAAAAGAGTCAAAAGGTTTTCATCGTCGGCGATTCTGTCGGGATTAATCTGCATATCAGAAACAAGCTGTTTTATCTGGGTGAGTTCGGCGGTATTGAAAAACAAATCTTCCAATTGTTTTTTCGATAATTCGGCTAAACGTTTCTCTGCGTTTTTAACATACTTTTCGGAGATATCAATTCCGACATAATTTCTGCCAAGCTGGTAAGCGGCAGCAAGTGTAGTACCTGAGCCGCTAAAGGGGTCGAGGACACAATCTGAGAGATTTGAGCTTACGGCAATGATTCTTTTGAGTAAATTTTCGGGCATTTGACAGGGGTGCCAGCCGAGGCGTTCTTTGAAAGTTCCACAGACGCGTGAGTATCCGTTCCAGACATCGTCGGGCATTTTCCCGGCTGGATTGGCCCGTTTGTCATTATAAAGCAACTGCCTGTCGGAAGGGATACGAACGGCGTAGTCGTTAAAAGTAAAATTCTTTTTGTCCTTTACGAAGTAGAATATGTGCGTGTGGGAGCGGGCGAATTTGTTTTTTGACTGCTGGCCGAAGGTGTAGTGCCATATGAGCCAGTTACGCAGAACAAGTCCTAATTCGTCGGCAATGATTTTTACATTGGCGGCATATTCATCACCTATCGCTATATAAAATGAGCCATCCGGCTTTAAGACTTTTGTGCAGACAGTCATCCAGTCTTTTGTCCAGTCGATGTACTTTTCTTTTTTTAGCTTGTCTTTGTATTTATCGTATTTGTAGCCGATATTGAAAGGTGGGTCGGCAAAAATAAGGTCGGCAAAGGGTTTGCCAACCCCGCTCAAAACCTCTATACAATCGCCGCATATTATCCTGTTTAGGAATTTTCTCATACTGGTATTTTATAAAGCGGGAGCGTTTCTGCAAGAAGTAACAGGGCACAAGGGGTAGATTAGAGAAAAAAGTGTGGACACTTTATTGTGGCTCGATGACTTTCTGCTCCTTGAAGACCTTGCCGGAGAGGTGGTCGGTGAAGGTAAGCTTGACTGTTAAGGGTTCTTCAAATTTTTCGATTTTGCCGGCTACGTCGAATGTCAATCTGTAATTGATAGTTATCAGTGTTGCAAACCAAAGCTTTCTGAGCTCATCGGGCTCAACCCGCCATTGTCCGAGCAGGGCCTGGCCGTTGGGCCGATTGAGGTTCCAGAGCTGAACATCAACTGAGCCGGTGGCTTTTACCACGTCGCCGTCCTGGTCAATCGGCTGAATATAAACGATGAGTTTTTCTTTGCGGCCGTCTTTGTCTTTATCGTAAAAATCAGTAAATCCGGTAATTTTGACTCTCTGGAGGTTGTAGAAGTTTTCGAGTTTGGCGTCGGCGGGCAGGCCTGAGAGGACCTGGATTTGCTTTTTCAATTTTTTGTTTTCCAATCCGGACTGCTTGATTTGTCGCGTCAGTTGTGTTTTTTCCTGCTTCAGGGAATTGATTTGCTCTTTGAGCGGGTCCGGTCTGTCGGCGCTGTCACAGCCGGCAGCAACAGCAAGCAGAGAACCGGCGAAAACAGCGAATAGCCAATAGCGAATAGCGTATAGTTGTGCGTATTTAGTTTCCACTTTTTACTTTTCTTGTTTTTCCCTTACGATTTCAGGGGCTTTTTTTATTATTCTATCAGCCAGGCCGTACTCTATTGCTTCATCGGCTTCGAGCCAGAGATTTCTGTCACAATCTTTTTCTATCTGCTCGGCACTTTTACCTGTATGCTCAGCTAATATACTATAAATTCGGCTTCGCAAGCGAAGAATTTCCTTTGCTTCGATGTCCAAATCGGTTGCGGGTCCCTGCAGGACTCCGGCAATCATAGGCTGATGCAAAAGTACCCTGCCGTTTTGCAGGAGGAATCTTTTTTGTGGTTTTCCGCCGGTTAGTAAGAGAGCTGCCATGCTGGCGGCCTGTCCGACACAATAAGTTGCGACATCGCACCGTAAAAACCGCATAGTATCATAAATTGCCAGTCCTGCGGTTATTGCACCGCCGGGCGAGTTGATGTAAAAGTGAATGTCGTTTTTGCTCTCTTCGTTGCTAAGGAACAACATCTGAGCGATAATGAGATTTGCGGTGGCATCATCGATGGAGCCGCCAAGAAAGACTATTCTGTCTTTAAGCAATCTCGAATAAATGTCGTAGGCACGTTCCGTTCGGCCGCTCTTTTCAATTACAATCGGCACCAGGTTTTGATTAAATGTCATATTAGTTTCCTGTATTTTGTTGTGTTTTTACTTTTTATTCTTTTCTTTCTTTTGTTTCTTTTCTTCTTCCTCGTCTTCCTCGTGGAGTACTTCATCGATAAGGCCGTACCGGCAAGCTTCTTCGGCGGTCATATATCTGTCTCTTTCAGTTTCTTCAGCGATTTTTTCAACGGGCTGGCCGCTGTGTTTTGCGAGAAGCTCGTTTATCATAGTTTTAGCTTTTAGAATTTCCTCTGCTTGTATTTTAATATCGGCGGCCTGGCCGGTAACTCCGCCCCAGGGCTGGTGGAGCATAATTTTAGCGTGTTCAAGGGCGTGTCGTTTTCCTTTTGTTCCTGCTGCCAGAATTACTGCGGCTCCGGATTGAGCTCTTCCGATACAAAAGGTGGCAACGGGAGAGCCGACAAAACGAATAGTGTCATAAATAGCCATAGTATCGTCAACGCTGCCGCCCGGCGAATTGATGTAGAGACTGATTTCCGTATTGCGCTTCAGGTTGTCCAGATAGAGCATCTTCATAATGATTTCAGCGGCCCTTTGGTATGAAATTTCGCCGATGAGAAAGACAATTCTGTTTTCCAGCAGCATATCATCAAGACTCATCTGACGATATCGCTGATATGGGCCGTATTGGTTATATATCTCCATCAGATTTTTGTCGGTTTCACTATTCATTGCAAAATGTGAACCGTTGACAATGTTTCTTCCGGGATGCTCAATAAACATTTATTACTTCCTTTATAAAATTTTGAACTGTTATTTCGTAACCCGTCTGCTGCTTTGCAGGACACGTTTTTTATCGGATATTTTTACTTGTCAGTTTTCTTTTTAACTGCGGTTTTGCGTTTTTTGGATTGTTTTTTCTCAGTCGTTGCTGCTTTATGGGCTGCTTTTTTGACAGCTTTTTTCTTCTTCTTGGTTTCTTTTTCAGGCTTAACTTCGGTTATTTTGGCCGATTCGAGCAATTTAGCAACACATTTATCCTCCCTTACCTGCAATCTGAATTGCGACAGCGAGCCATCTCGCATCATATCTTCCCTTAATCTTTCCGGGCGCTGCCCCCTTTGGATGGCTAACTGTGCAATATGGCCGTTAAGCTCTTCTTCGGTTACTTCTATATTGAGCTTTTCAGCGACCTTGTCCATTATAAAGAATGTTTTGAGTTGTTGACCGGCCTGCTGTTCGCTGGCGGCCCGGAGTTGCTCCATCTGCTCTTTGAGGTACTCTTCGGGCAGTCCCTGCCTAATCAGGTTGGCATATTGTCTCTGCAGCAGCGTATTGGCCTGGTCGGCGACGATGTCCGTAGGCAGGTCAAAATCGGTGTTATCAAGCATATACTTATAAATCTGTTCAGACATCTGAGTTCTGGCCTGCTGCTCTAATCGGCCCCGGAGGGTATCTGTGAGTGTATCCCGCAGCTCGTTTTCATTTTCGAGGCCAAGCCTGTTGAAGAAATTTTCGTCCAGCGGAACAGGCTTTAGCCATTTGATATCTTTGATATCAATCTTAATATCCACTTTTTTGCCGCGATATTGTTCTTTGAAATAGGTTTTTGCGACTTCGACGCTCGTTTGTCGGCTGTCGCCGGCTTTTGCGCCTGTGAGAAGTTCATCGAGTTTTTCGACCGGAATTGCACCTACAAAACCGTTTGGTCTGACAAAGATTTCGATGTTGTCAAGTTTCTCCTCTTCTTCGGCATCTTCGGCTTTTAGGATAACGTCGGCAATTATCTGGTCTTCCGCCTGGACCTGGCCGTCGTCTCTCGGCACCCAGGTGCCCGACCATCTTTGCAACCTCTCAATTTCTCTGTCGATTTGCTCGTCGGTTACCTCCAGTTTTGTCTTATTAACCTCGATACCTTCCAGTTGAGGCAGGTCGAATTCCGGTCGCACCTCGACTTCGAAGTCAAACTTCAACGGGCCGTCTTGAGGCAGTTCAATCTCTTCGAAATCGATGTCCGGCTCGCGAAGAACATTAATTTCATTATCCTTGATGGCCGAATCGCTGGCACCGGACAATAGTTTAAGTTTGATTTGCTCGGTCGTTTCTTTACCGAATCTTTTTTCCAGAAGCCGGCGAGGCGCCCGTCCCTTTCTAAAGCCCGGCACTGCCGCTTCTTTGCGCAAAGTTTCATATTGCTCATCGATTGCATTCTTTATTGATTCTTCCGGAATCTCTACAATCAGCTTCTTCTTGCAGGGCCCTGCTTCTTCGATTGTTACCGTGTTTTTTGGTGCTGTGGATTGCTCTTGCTCCTGGTCCATCTAAGCGCTCCTGAACAAATATATTTCGCTGCTGTGTAATAATAAACAAAAAAGGCATCAGGGGAAAGACTTCCCTTAGCCGAATATCAGTTTTTTTAACATATCAGTGACCAACGCCAAACTACCATTTAGCCGGTAACTCACCGATACTATATCATCCTTTCATCCATGAGAAAGCCGGTAAAGCGGGTGATGAGATTTGAACTCACGACATTCACGTTGGCAACGTGACGCTCTACCACTGAGCTACACCCGCATATTCGTACATCGCACTGCGTATATCGTCATTTGTTCAGATACGATTTACCATTATAAAGACCGTTCCACTTGCTGCAAGTGGTTTTTTACAAAAGTTTGGCAGTTATATCGGCAAAAACGCCGCAAAAAGATAAAGTTTGCTAAACAATAAACTTAGGGCAAAAACAGCCGAGCGAATAAGCAGCAGCTCAGAAAAATCCAAATACCGCTTTTTGGGAAAAAATTGGTCCACAGTTTTACAGATATGGTACAATATCCTCCGCTGACAGTCAGGAAGCTATCCAATACGAGGCTGTTAAATTCAGGAAAGAGCAGTGAAATGGCCGGAGATTATCGAGGATTTGTTAAGAAGTGGACGTACGTATTCCTGTCATTGTTATTACTACTTCTGATTACTCTTATTATTGTTGTTAAGAGTTCGACAAGTGACAGGCTTGCTTTCGCATCGGAGGAAAGAAGGGCCGATGCAAATCAGGCACCCGATGATGCAAATGAGCCTTCCGTAGAAAAAGCGAAATCCGCAAAAGAAGAAGTACCCCGGCCGGAGCACAAACACCCTGCTTTCGGTGAGCGCATCAAAGAACGAACAGGAATGGTGGCCACATATATCCGTGGAGAGGGAATCCGCGACCCGAATGTTCTAAGTGCGATGCATACGGTACCAAGACACGCCTTTGTGCTGCGCCGCGATTTGCGAAGGGCTTACAATGACCATCCCCTCCCCATAGGTCTGGGCCAAACGATAAGCCAGCCGTACATTGTGGCTTATATGACCGAGTATTTGAAAATCGGCATCCGGTCGAAAGTTCTTGAAATCGGCACCGGTTCGGCATATCAGGCGGCAGTGTGTGCCGAAATTGCGCGTGAAGTTTATACAATCGAAATTCTTGAGGAGCTTGCCAAATCGGCCAAAAAACGACTGAAGGAGCTGGGCTACAATAATGTATTTGTCAAGGCGGGCGACGGTTACTTCGGCTGGGAGGAAAAAGGGCCTTTTGATGCAATTATCGTAACGGCTGCAGCCGGTGTTATACCGCCGCCATTGATAGAACAATTGAAAACGAACGGCAAAATGATACTTCCTGTGGGAAGTCCCTTCGGCATCCAAACTCTTGTGCTGATTAGCAAAGATGAAAAGGGAGAGGTTCACAGCAAAGGCCTTCTGCCGGTACGATTTGTCCCTATGACCGGAAGAGTAAATAAGTAAGACCGAACGACAACAATGCCAATGATTGCATTTTCTATCTTCTTAATTTCCGCAGCAACACTCGGGCTTGAACTTGTTCTGGTGCGGGCGTTATCGGTCGGTCACTGGCACCATCTTTCTTTTATGGTAATCAGCACGGCCTTGCTGGGCTTTGGGGTGGGGGGGACGCTGGTTACAATCGGCTCGAAATTTCTCACGGCCGGATATAAGAAAAGTCTGTGGGCCTTTGCGATGGGACTTGCTTTAACAGTGCCGGTTGTCTTTTGGATGAGCCAGAAAGTTCCGCTTGATGAGCTGCAGTTGATATGGGACCGACGCCAGATACTTTATCTTTTTGCATATTATCTGCTGTTTTTCGTCCCGTTTTTTTGTGCGGGCAGTTTTATAGCGCTGGTGTTTGCGGTATTTGCAGATAAGGCCCACCGTTTGTACTTTTACAATATGATTGGCTCCGGTTTGGGAGCGGGGGCGATTGTAATATTGATGTATGGCAGCTCTCCCGAACAATTACTTTTGGTAATCAGCTTTGCAGCGTTTCTTGCAGCACTTATTTTGGCATTTGGAATTACGGGCCGGCGGATTGTGGCGACAGTTATTTGTGCCGGTATTTGCCTTGTGGGATTTAGCAGGTATGGGCCGGTTAAGCTCGAAATCAAAATTTCCCAGAACAAATCACTCCTTTACTATAGTAATCTGCCGGAAGTGCAAAAGTTTGCCGTTCGTTATAGTCCTTTAGGCCGGCTGGACTGCGTGAAGGCACCTACTATTCGATACTTTCCGGGTCTGAGCATAACTTACCGGCACAGCTTACCTCAACAGACAGTAATAATCAGCGATGCAGACGGAGTCTCGGCGGTAAATCACTTTGAGAAACTCAGCGACTGGGACTGTTACGACTACACGACTTCGGCGATTGTGTACTATTTGGTGAGCGAGCCAAAGGTTTGCGTCATAGGGGCCGGCGGCGGTTCGGACGTCGGCCAGGCAGTCGCTCACAACGCCCGGAAGGTTACTGCGGTAGAGATGAATCCGCAGATAATAGATTTGGTCCGTGAGGAGTTTGACGAATTTTCCGGCCGGCTATACCAACGGGCAGACGTGGAAGTTGTCATTGCCGAGGGTCGAAGCTTTCTGCAAACAACCGGTGAGCTCTTCGACATTATCAGCATTTCATTGCTGGATTCTTTTAGCGCTTCTGCTGCGGGCTTATATGCCCTTAATGAAAGCCACTTATATACCATCGAGGCCGTTGAGCAGGCCATGCGCCGATTGGCTCCGAATGGTATCTTGAGTATAACGCGAACGCTCAAGACCCCGCCGAGAGATAGTCTAAAGATGCTGGCTACCATAGCCCGGGTGCTGAGGCGCCGAGGTGTAACCGAACCGGCCGAACATATAATAATGATTCGGAGAATGCATACCACAGGCACAATTGTTGTATCACTACAGCCTTTTACAGAGCTGCAGACTGTAGCAGCAAGCAAGTTTGCCGGGGAGCGTTCTTTCGACCTTGTGCATCTGCCCGGTATCGGTGCGAACCAAGCCAACCGATTTCACAAACTGCCGGAACCTCTCTACTACCAAAGCGCTCAAAAGATTCTCTCGGACGAATACGAGGACTTCTATCGTAATTACGCCTACAATATTCGCCCGGCCACCGATGATAAGCCGTACTTTTTTGACTTTTTCAGATGGAGGTCTCTGCCGCATATGTTCCGCACTATGGGGCGTCAATGGCTGGTTTTTTCCGAATGGGGTTATCTGGTTCTGGCGGCGACCCTGCTGCAGGCCGTCTGTGCCAGTTGCCTGTTTATTCTGCTGCCTTTGTTCATTGCAAAACCAATCAAGCAGGTTCGTTCCCAAAAATTTGCAGCAGTTGTCTATTTTCTTCTGCTGGGTCTGGCGTATATGTTTGTGGAGATGGGTTTTATCCAAAAAATGACGCTTCTGATAGGGCACCCCATTTTCGGCGTGGCAGTAACTCTGGTTGGTTTTTTGGTGTTTTCCGGCTGCGGCTCTCTTCTCTGCGGCCGGCTGCTGAGTCCTGCAAAAAAGGCCCACCGTTTAATCCGGATGGCGGTATCGGCGGTTATTATTATCGGCATCGCTGAAATAGTTTTTATGACGGTTTCATTCGACTGGCTGGTTGGTTTTTCACGGCCGCTCCGGATCCTGCTCGGAGTGGCGATTACAGGGCCCTTGGCATTTTTTATGGGTATGCCCTTTCCGACAGGGCTTAGGCAGCTTGAGGCCCGCAGCAGGCCGCTTGTTCCGTGGGCGTGGGGCGTTAATGGTTTTGCGTCCGTGACGGGAGCGGTTCTGGGCACGCTTTTAGCGATTTCGGTTGGCTTTACTGCCCTGATTATTGTGGCATTGCTGTGTTACCTCCTGGCCGGATGCATCTCAAAAAGACTCTGCT
>CAYXPG010000009.1:0-23876 GCA_964467205.1 uncultured Pirellulales bacterium
AGTAAAAACATGGCCGAACCGGAGGTGAGCAGAAGCTATTCCATTGATTATTGATAATTGATTATTTGTTTGAGGGGGCATTTCATTTACGATTGACGATTTACGATTGATTATTGAGGTTGAGATTTTAGCGTTGGATTTGTTTCAGGTGTGCGGTGAGCTTTTGCTGTTCGATGGTGAATTTTTCCAGGCGGACGTAACTGCCCTCAAAAGGGAAAACGGGTACAAAAGGTTTATCGTTCAACAATGAGGCGGCAATTTTGGCGGAGGTGGTGCGTGTATCCACATAGACGGTTGACACTCTTTCGGTGTACATTTTTTTGGCTATGAGCCTTGCAAGAGGCGTGATATTCAAAGCGCCAATTTTTACGGTGGTTACCTTTAGATTTAAGAGTCCCTGCGTGCTGAGTGTCGGCTCGACGGCAATTGTAACGACGAAATCGACACCGCCGGTGGCAGCGGTTCCCATCAGTACGATTCGTCCCGGCTCGAAAAAGACTTCAGGCGCTGAGAAGTTTGTACCTTCTGCCTGCTTTGGCCAGCCGGAGCGGGCGATGACTTCGTTTAAGGGTTTTTGTATTACGACGAAGTCGAAAGGTCTGCCGGACTGCAGGCCATTATAGAGCTGGGTTGATAAATCGTGCGTTAGATATGGATGTACCTGGTTCTGCTGCAGGTTGGCCGATGGGGCATCAGGTGGGTTATAACGGGCGGGCTTGTATAATAGTAAGAAGATGACGATGGCCATTATGGCCAGGTCGATTAAGAGCCAGTAGATTCTTTTGAACTTTCTTTTTTTTCTTTTTTTCAAATTTTGCGTCTGTCCGAAATCACAGTAAAAATTTGGGTTTTGAATTTCTATCTTGCTTAATGGCAAATATATTATTATAGTAAGTGAGACGTCTGAGAAAAAGGATTTTATAGGATTAGTTTTTGTCTTAATAGAGAGGTTTTTGAAGGATGGCGAGTCATTTTGGAGACCGTTTGTGTGAGGCAGTGGGAAATAAGAAGACGCCTTTGGTTGTCGGGCTGGACCCTGTTTACAGCCGACTGCCTTCTGCGATAAAGGACCATCGCGAGATGAATGATGAGTTCGATGCGGCGGCAGCGGTTGATGCGATATTTGATTTCAGTACACAGGTTCTTCGAATTGTTGCTCCGATGGTGCCTGCGGTGAAGATAAATATAGCGTTTTTCGAGAAGTATCTCTGGGAGGGGATAGAGACATATTATTCGTTGGTTTCGGAGGGTGACGAGCTTGGTCTGGAGATAATCGGTGACGTGAAGCGCGGTGACATCGGGCATACGGCGGGGCTTTACGCTTCTGCTCATCTTGAGAATTCGGAGTTGGTGGGCCTTGAAGACATTGTAGCACCGGATGCAATTACGATTAACGGTTTTGCGGGCGAAGACGGGATTGAGCCATTTGTGAAAATGGCAGACGAGCAGGGCAAAGGTGTGTTTGTGTGGGTCCGCGGCAGTAACCCATCATCGGCGGCGATTCAGGATTTTGCCGATGGCAGCGGTGAAAAGATGTATGAGAAGATTGCTGAGATAGTCGGTCAAATCGCCGATAAGCCGGAGCGAATCGGCGGCAACGGCTACAGCAACGTCGGAATGATAATCGGGGGGACTGCGCCTGAAGTTACAACAGCTCTGCGGGAGAAATACGACAAGGTGTGGTTTCTGGTGCCGGGCTACGGTTCGCAAGGGGCCTCGGCACAAGAGTGTGTGCGGTTCTGCAAAGATGACGGTACAGGGGCGTTAATTAATGCATCTCGCTCAATTATTTACGCCTACGAGAAGCCAAAATACAGAGAGCAGTTCGGCGATGACTGGAAAAGGTGCATCGAACAGGCGGTTATCGATGCGAAGATAGATTTGGCAAAGGCGATGGATTCGTAAAGGCGACAAGGCCGGTTGCGGGGTGGAGCTTAGTCGAAAATAAAAACGGATGTCGAATGTGGGACAGGGAATATCGAATTTCGGATAAGGGATTTTTTGCGGGGAAGAAAGTTTTGGTTATGGGGCTGGGGCGGTTCGGCGGAGGGGTTGATTCGGCGAAATTTGCAGCAGAAACAGGGGCGGAAGTTACGGTGACCGACCTGGCAGATGCCGAGCAACTGAGCAGTTCGGTGAAAGAGCTTAAAGAATTTGGCGATATTGAATTTCATCTGGGCGGACATGAAAAAAGCGACTTTGAAAAAGCCGATATTGTCGTAGTCAATCCTGCAGTTGCGCCCGGGGATGAGTTTGTCAGGGCGGCGGAACAGAACGGCAGGTTTGTCACTTCGCAGATAAATATTTTTTTTGAGCTGTGTCCTGCAACGATAATCGGGATAACGGGGTCCAACGGCAAAAGCACGGCCGCAGCGCTGGCCGCACATCTGTTAAGGAATGCCGGAGGTGAGATACGGGACACGAGATACGAGAATGTTTGGCTCAGCGGTAATATCGGCAATGAGCCGTTACTTGCGGTGATAGATAAAATAGGCAGTGGTGATTTGGTGGTGCTGGAAATATCGAGTTTTCAGGGCGAGCAATTGGCACAAATTAAAAAAGGGCCTAAGGTCGCAGTTTTGACAAACCTCACGCCAAACCACCTCGACCGTCACGGCACGTTCACCGATTACTGCGCAGCTAAGGAGAATATTTTCAAGTTTCAAAGGCCGGACAAGGATGGGCCGGCTGTTTCCATATTTAACAGCGAAGACCAGAACGGGGCAGAATGGTTTGAAAGATACAGGAAAGAGGCGGGCAGGATTTGTTTGAAATTTTCAACTGACGATGTAAGCGAAGAAGTTCGCCAAATGTTTGGTCTGGTCGGCAGGGCCAATCTTAGTAATCTTGCGGCTGCCATTGCCGTTGTAAAACATTTCGGTGTGACGGATGAACAGATAAAGAGTTGTCTGGCGGGATTTAAGCCGCTGGCCCATCGGCTCGAACTTGTGGCAGAGAGCAAAGGTGTCCGCTGGTATAACGATTCGATAGCAACTACGCCGGCAAGTGCGATTGCAGCGCTGGAGGCGTTTGATGAGCCGAAGATTATCATTGCCGGCGGATATGACAAGAAATTATCGTTTGACGAATTGGGGCTGGAAATAGCAACAAAAGCCAAGGCGGCTATTTTGATAGGCGCAACAGCCCAAAAAATAGCGAATGCGATTGAAAGGCAGTCAGCCGCCGATACCGCAGGAAGAAAGGTAAAAGTTGAAATTGTTGAGTCATTAGCCGGTGCGGTTGAGTTAGCTAAACAGTTGGCGGTTGATGGTGACGTGGTTTTGCTTAGTCCTGCTTGCGCGAGTTATGATATGTTCGATAATTTCCAGCAGCGAGGGGAGGAGTTTGCCAGACTAAGTACGTGTAAGTAAATATGCACGTCCGTAAGGGCGTGGATATTTACTCCATAATCAGTTTCCATATTTGCCTACTGCTGTCATCGACCTCGATTTTAAACGCGAGGGCATGTTTGCATGGGAGCTCTTTTGGTATCTGGATTATCAGTGCATCAGCCGTTCGCTGCCACTTGATATTTGCCTTGCTGCCTAACAAGGAAACCCCTTTTACCTGGTTAACCAAAGTCAAAGTAGTTGAAAGGGACTTGATGCTGACCTGTTTTTCCGGAATTGCCATCACAATTGCATACAAAGCTTTCTTGTTTATGGTGAATCGAAAGTCCTGGCTGGTGTAGGGCGATTTTTGCTCTTTGAAGGTGCCTCCAGTGATCTTTGTCGGGCCTTCCCCGTAGATGAGCCACGGCCTCGACCCGTAAATCGCCTCGCCGTTGATATTCAGCCATTCACCTATTTCCCGCAGGACATTTTTCTGTATTTCAGGCAGTGTTCCGTCTCCACGGAGTCCAACATTCAGCAATAGGTTTCCATTTTTGCTGACAATATCCACCAAGTTACCGACAGCTACTTCAGGTGTAAATACAGTTTTCTCTACTTTTCGATTAAACCAACTTCCGATCAGACAAGTATCGGTCTGCCATGGGTATATCTGGAGTGCATTGGCCTGGCCTTTTTCGATATCCCAAACAAAAGCTTCCTTGCTTGGACCTCGCTTAAGGTTCAGTACGGCTTCGAGTTTACCACCGTGGTTTTTCATATTGCTGTTATAGAAGTGAGCCGCAAGTTGCAGGCCGTAAGTTTTGTTATATCGGGTACCAGGCAGCGCGCCATCAAAATATAGCAGATCCGGCTGATATTTATCCACCAGTTCCTTTGTACGTTTATACCAAAGCTGATTCCATGCTTCATCTTTCCGGAAGTTAATATCATAGTTAGAGTTATAGAAGTCGGCATACTCCGGGTCAGCGCCATCATACTTTCTGGATATCTGGAAGAAACTTGGCGACCGATACAGGTGAGAAGATACACCAAAGTTAAGACCATGTTTTACTGCCGCTTTTTTCCACTCAGCAATGGTATCCCTCTTAGGGCCCATCTTTACCGCGTTCCACCGATGATATGATGAGTCATACATCTCAAAATTATCATGGTGGACTGCTACCGGAACGATATACCTTGCACCACATTCTTTGTAAAAGCTGACCAGTTCATCGGGGTCAAACTTTTCGGCTTTAAAGGATGGAATAAAGTCCTTGTATCCGAATTTTGATGGGTCGTCGTAGTGTTTCGTATGCCAGACTTTGAGGTCACGGGCCCAGCGACTTTGTTTTTTATCAGGCGGAAACTCACCTGGTCCATACATATAACGTCCATAGTGCGAGCCGGTGTATGCCCTGTTTTCATTGATTGCACTTATGATGCCCCAATGCATAAAAATACCAAACTTTGCATCGCGAAACCAATCCGGACATTTATAATTGGCCGCCAACGACTCCCAAGTCGCTTCGAATTCCTTTGCAGAGGCAAAACTTGCTACTGCGAAAACAATCATCAATAATACTATCGTTTTTTTCATAACAGAACCCTTTTAATCTGATATTTTCTGTTTAACAATCCTGACGATACCTGTTTTTACGCATAAATTCAATAAGTGGAATTTTATCTTAATCTACATCTCTTTGACAGGAGAAACCAAGAAAAAACCCCGGGTAAAGTTAGGGTAGGTCATGAGAGCACCTTTTAAGTGTTGTCATTTTCGACCACAAAGGCCAAAGAAGAATATTTGATGCAGAATGAAAAGTTTATTATAAGCTAATCTTTGGCTTTCCTTCTTCGTTCCAGCCGCGTTTCTGATAGTACAAAGTAAGCATCTTCTCGTACTCGTCCCTGTCGCAGACCTTGCCTGCCAGCCGGCAAGCAACTCATCAATGGATATTTTTTGAACATTTCCAGCAGTAAAAAACCAGAGTTCGTCGGACAAATCCCGTAACTGAGCATTTGATTATAGGAACATAGAGGCCTAAAAGTAAAAAAGTTAAAAAAAAGTCCAATTGAGTGCTGTAAGGGTCCCTGCGGACTATCGGGTCGAACCGAACGGCAAATAGCCCAATCGGCTTATGCCGTAAGGTATCCTCCGCAGGGAGTCCCAAGGACTGCGGATTGGGCCGGTCAGCGGTGATTTTTTCGGGAGTTGTTCGTTAAGGAGGGGCTTGAATGTGTCGATTTTCCAAAGGCTAAGTTAAAAAGGTACGGAGAGTTTAGAATGGAGACAAATACCGAGCGAAGAAGGGAACAAAGGCTTCGTTATCACTGGCCTGTCTGGTTCGCCGAGGACTTTAGCGAAATACTTTTGCAAGGTCAAATGGTGGATATTTCGAGCAGAGGGGCGGCGTTCACGTGCCATTGTAATGAGGAGAGTCCATATCCTGGTCAACAGATAACGGCGCGTTTCAGCATTCCACATTTTGGCGAGGGCGACAGCTTCGATATGGCTAACTTCACGCGTACGGCCAATGTCTGCCGGGTCGAAGATATAAACAGGTTTCTTCGGCGAATTGCGGTTCAGTTCGCCGAGCCGCTGCCCTTTAAGCCGGGCGAGCAGGTCGGCAGTAAGTCTGACGAACAGCAAAGACTCAAGGGCATAACAATATAACCGCCGACAGTCCCTTGTTACACAGTGAGATTACAATCAAGCGGCAGATTATTTTTTGCTCTTGAGAAATCTATCAAAGAAATCAGCGGACATATTGTAAAATTTCAGCAGATTTTTATGAATCAGGTAAGAGTGGACCTCATCGGGGAAAATCAGCAGTTCATAGTGCACACCTTTTCTGCGAAGCAATTGTACAAGGCCGGTGGTCTGCGAAAACGCAACATTGCGGTCATCGTCACCGTGACTTAGGAAAACCGGTGAGCGCCAGGTGTCAATATATGCAATCGGCGAAGACTGGTAGGCGATATTATCAGGGTCTGTGCTTGTCCCCCGCAGATGGACGCCATTCAAATCCACACCGGCGGCAAAGACATCGGAATTTTTCGCCAGTCCTATTGCGGTCAGATAGCCACCATACGAGCCGCCCCACAAACCGACTCTATTAGGGTCAACCTCGCATCTATTCTGCAGATATTTGCCCGCTGTCAGCACATCTTCATATTCTTTTGCACCTCTGGAGCCCGATTTTTTCGCAAGACGGAACTTGCGCCCGTAGCCGATACCTCTTCTGTAATTTACTGAAAGGACGACATATCCTTTATTTGCAAGGTACTGATTGAATCCATACGTGTTTGCGTAATAGTGTCTGTAGTGCCAGCCCAGGAGCATTTGGCGCCTCGGCCCGCCGTGCATAAACAACACAGCAGCTCTGCCGTCACCCGGTTTGGCGCCCTTAGGAACAAAGAGCTGACAATGGATGTCCCAGCCGTCCGGGGCTTTAATAATAACCTGCTGTGGCTCAACCAGCTCGCTCATAGGAAAATCATCCGGCAGCTGCGGTGCAATAATCCGAGCAGTCCCTCCCGGTAATGATACCAATGTAACCGATTGCGGCCGGTTAAATGTTGCACTCAAGCAGGCGAGCTTGTTCCCAGAAGCCAGCGCCGCAGGATGCGTCTCTATGCCGCTGCCTTTTGTTAACTGAACGGCTTTGCCGCCTTTGGTGGGAACTTTCCAGATATGCCGCCGGTCAACGTCACCTTCGTTCGTACTGTAAAAAAGATATTTACCATCGCACGAAAAAGCGATGTGCTCAACGAAGCTTTCTGCGGGCGTAAGGTCAACGGCTTTTCCACCGGCGGCGGGGACGGAAAAGTAGTGCTTCCAGTTGTCGGGCTCGGCTTTGAACAGAAGGTAGTTATTTTTCGTCCAGGTTAAGGAACCAAACGAAAAGTGCCAGGGACTTTTAGTAGGCGGATGCCAGTGCCTTTGTCCTTTTCCGGTAGCGGCATCGGCAATCCAGATTTCGACGCCGTGCCCTTCTTTAAACCATGCCGGGGCAGAAAATGCCGAACCGCCCCTGCGAAAAAAGGCGATTTTTTTACCATCAGGTGACCATACGGGACTGATGTCCTTGTCCACGCCCGGGGCCATCCAGGTAATTTTTCTGGTTTCACAATTATAGACACCGATGTAAGCGTGGTCTTCTCGATTACTTACGAATGCAATTTTCTTGCTGTCAGGCGCCCAACGCGGACTGCCATTCTTGCCCTGTGATATGAAGAGTGGTTTTATTTCGCTTCTGCTTTCAAAAATCTCACCGCTGCGACCGACAGCCGCCTGATAAATCTGTTTATCCCTTACATACAGGACCCACTTTCCATCGGGCGAAAGAACAGGATTATTTGCCAGTGCGAGTTTCCAGGGTTTTCCGCCGGTAGTTTTGACTGCCCAGATTGCCTGCTCGGTACCATCGGGCCGGCTCATCGGGTTCGGAAACCAGCCATCGCTGTTGGCCTTTCCGCCGCGAACATACACAATCACCGAACCGTCATCTGAGATTCGCAAATCCGATAATGCCTGGCCGTCGTCTTGCAAGTAACTGGTAAGGCGGACCGGCTTAAAGTCAGGTGCCCCGGCGGTGTAGATGTTGCGCAGCCCCTGGTCATACGAAAGCCAGGCAATACGGTCAACGCTTTGGGCTGAAATAACTTCCGATGGATATGGCTCGCTGAATATCTGCTCCATAGTGAACTGTCTTTGAGCGAGTGCGATTGAAATGCCTGCAAGAAGAAAAACCACAATTACTAAACTTGTTCGAATACCCTTTTTTCGTAACATAACTACCTCCGAGGATAATTTAGAATTCGCCAGATAATCTCTGCCCAACTGCACCGTTGAGCTTTTCAATCGGTATAATACCCGAGCCTGTCATACAATTCCAGTTTTTTTTGCAAATCCCGGCGAGCCGAAACTTTAATCCTTTTTCCTTTTTACTTTTCCCTTTTTCCTTCTTAAGATACCCGTATGCTGAAAAAAGGACTTATTCAGATTTATACGGGCGACGGCAAGGGCAAGACGACGGCTGCGTTTGGTTTGGCGCTTCGTGCGGCAGGTCAGGGCAATAAGGTTTTGATTTATCAATTTTTGAAGCCGCCATCACTTGATATCGGCGAGCGTTTTGCACTTCAATTGGGGGCGGTTAGAATCAGGGTCGAATCGCTCGATGTTGAGTGGGACATGTCCAAATCATTCGAGGATCCGCAGCAGGTCGCTAAAATGCAGGCTGCAATCAGTGATGTTCTTAAAAGAATCGCAGAGACGGCAGAGAAAAGATTTTACGATGTGCTGATACTTGATGAGATTGTTTTCTGCCTTTCGAAAGGTCTGGCAAAGCTGGAGGATATCAAAGATATTATTGACAGAAGAGAGAGGTTGGTAGAGATTGTAATGACCGGCCGGGGGGCGAGCGAAGAGTTGATGGCGATGGCGGATTTGGTAACGGAAATGAAAAATATCAAGCATCCGTTCGATAGGGGGATAAAGGGCAGATGTGGAATCGAATTTTAGGCTGTTGATATAACAGGGATTTGTTTATGAGTAAAAGTGTTGCGGTGATAATATGTGCGGCTGGAAAAAGCAGGAGGTTCGGCGGCAAAAGGAAAAAGCCATTCGTTGATGTTGGCGGTCGAGCGGCATTTCTGCGGAGTGTCGAGTTTTTCTCCGATAGAGATGACGTGAAGCAAATACTGCTGGCGATAGCGAGGGAAGATGAAGAGCTTGTGAGTGTCAAGTGGGGGGCTAATTTGAAGTTTTTTAACATCAAGACGTATATTGGCGGGGCTGAGCGTTTTGATACGGTTGCAAAGGGTCTGGAATTGGTAGGCGAGACAATAGAGCTTGTAGCCATCCACGATGCGGTGCGGTGCTGCGTAACGGGAAAGTGGATTGATGCGTGCATAGCCGAGGCGGCAAAAAGCGGTGCAGCGATACTGGCGTCTCCAGTAGTTGCAACAATAAAAGAGGCCAAAGATAATGCGATAATAAAGACTGTCGAGCGCAGGGGGCTGTATGAGGCACAGACGCCGCAGGTGTTCGAGACGGAACTTCTGAAAAAGGCATACAGCAACCTGAAGAAACTCGATAAAAGTAAAATCAGCGATGATTCTCAATTGGTCGAGGCGTTGGGTCGTGAAGTGTCAATTGTCGAGACCGATTCAACGAACATCAAAATCACGCGGCCAGGTGACGTTGCAATTGCAGAGGCGATTCTCAAATCCCGTCCCAAGCTCGGTCTGAAAGGCCCGGTGGGGCCTTATGCTGAAGCACAATGGTGAAGTAATTGATTATCGATTCCTTCGATTTCACTCAGGACAGCTATTGATGATTGATTATTGAACTTCAAACTTTGAAATTGCCTGTTCGATATTCTTTGGTTTTGCGGTTAAAACTTAGGTTTGATTTCCGGCTTTACCAAAAAGTCTTGATTTTAGCTGCGGTAAATTGTATAATTAAGGCCTGCAGGAACAGAAGGGATTCGGTTTATTTTATTGGCAGGAGGAGGCAAAAACGAAAAAGCAGGCGTACATTGTGTCAATAATCGCGGTGATGTTGCCGATGGTTTCGTGCGTTTTTGCAGAAGTTCCTGTGGGCTACGGCGTTTATACGCAATGGGAGGAGTGGGCACGTTTGCGAGTCGGAGTTGAGGGAGGTCTGGCGTCAAGCTACGACCGAACGGAGGAAAATTCGGACTGGAGCCACTATGAATCTCCGCCGGGACTGCTTACGGAAGAGGTGGTTGCGACGGTCAAGACAATAGAGGGTCCGGGGATGATTTACCGTTTCTGGATGCCTCATGTGATGGCCAAAAACGACTACGTAGTTCGTATGTACTTCGACGGCGAATTGACTGCTCGCATCGATACCAATAGTATCGCGGTTATGGGGGGGACATTCAGCTATTTTTCCGAGCCTTTGATAACCACGTGTGCGGGAGGCCAAGTATGCTATGAGCCGATAGGGTTTGCCCAGTCACTGCGTATCGAGACGGTGAACAAAGCAAGCGGTCCATTTGCCAACCGCCACTATTACCAGTACAGCTATCTTACGTTTCCATCCGTGACGGAGGTTAATTCGTACACGGGTCAGTTAACTTCTGAAGAGCAACAGGCGCGGTCGGAGGCGGTATCGCTGTTTGAGAATGTCGGGCAGCATCCGGCAGGCGACAGTCCGACAGCAGAGACAATGAGTACAGGTCCGACGTTAATTCCGGGCGGAGGGAGTTTGACACTGGCTTTGCCCGGGCCTGGGGTGATACGAAAAATAAACGTGCGAATGGATGACACAAATGACACAGAACTTTATGGGGTGCAGTTGCAGGTATATTATGACGATACGGCGGCAGCGGCAATCGATGTTTCTGTGGCGCATTTCTTCGGGGCCGGCAAAGAACGAGCAGCTTATCGAAGCCTTCCCATAGGCACCGACCCGAATGATGCCAATGAAGGATTCTACTGCTATTGGCCTATGCCGTTTCGTGAGTCGGTAGAGGTCAAGCTCTGTAATACTACCGATGGGCCAATCAGTATTGACTCTGTGAGAATTGAATATGAACCGGGGCCGGTCGAGAAGGATATGTGCTACCTATATGCGGTGGAGAATAGTTTAACAAAGTCGGGAGAGACTTATCACACGATATTGTCCACAACGGGGCGCGGACACTATGTGGGGGATTTGCTCTATGTTCAGCAGGATTTCAACAGCTTTTATATTCTGGAAGGAGATGATGTCATTACCGTCGATGGGGCAATAACCCAATGGGGTACCGGATTGGAAGATACATATAACGGCGGAGCTTACTACAACTGGGTTGCGGTCCAGGCAGATGAACCGGAAGGTATCCGGCCTCAGTCGGCGACCCGACCACTGAATGGCATCCTCTATGTACATAGAGAAGAGGGTATAGCGCGTGCCGACCAGTACCGCTGGCGGATAGCCGACTGCATCCCATTTTCCCAGTCAATTGAAGTAAATGTCGAATGCAGATACGGCATAGACAACTCAGAGTGGACGTCAGTCGGGTTCTGGTATCAATTACCGGGGTTTCTGGAAGACCTTGACGGCGACGGTGATGTGGATTGTGGCGACTTTGCTGAGTTTGCGGAGCACTGGCGGGAGTCCGACTGCGGGCAGTGCGGCTGGGCGGAGCTTACCGGCGATGGGAAAGTCGATGCTAATGATTTGCGGGAGTTTAGCGCAAATTGGCTGGCAGGGAGTTGAAAGTTTATTGGTGATTGTTTTCTCTGGGGCTTGTTGAATCGGAGTGTGGTGGGGCAGATAGGAACGACGGGTTCAATAAAAATAAGTTTGTAATTGATTTAATATTTTTCTTTTTTTTTGTTGGTATTGTGTGCTACACTTGGCTGCTGTATGGTTAAGTCAAGGATGGAAACCTTTGATAGTGTTAATTTCCGTTTGCACGGGAATGACAAGCGGCCTGCGGTGGGAGCCGATAGCGCCGTTGATGTTGCGGGGAAAAGGTTTCACTTCATTGGTGCCGGCGGTGTCGGGATGAACGGGTTAGCTAAGCTGCTGCTCAAAAATGAAGCGATTGTAACCGGGTCGGACCAAATACCCAGCCATATCATAACTGAACTGTGCAGCGAGGGGGCCGATATAAAAATCGGGCATAAGAAAGACAATCTCAGTGAGGATGTCGAAACGGTTGTCATTTCAGCGGCGATAAAGGAAGATAATCCGGAATTTAAGGAAGCGCTCAGTCGAGGCTGCGAAATCAAGAAGTATGCCCGGATGCTTGGTGATTTGATGAGTAGTTATGATGGGATAGCCATAGCAGGTACTCACGGCAAGAGCACGACCAGCGGTTGGCTTGCCTATTGTCTCAAAGAAGCAGGTGTCGATGTCAACTTTATCGTCGGGGCGGAGGTTACGCAGTTGGGCAGTTCGTCGGGTGTGGGCCAGAGCAATTATTTCATCGCTGAGGCGTGTGAATACGACCGGAGCTTTCTGAATTTGAGGCCGAAAGTCGGGTGCATCCTTAATATCGAGGCCGACCACCTTGATTACTACAAGGACGAAAATGAGATAGTTGAGACCTTTGGCCAATTTGCCGGCGGGATACAGCCGGGCGGTGTGTTAATCGCCAATGGCACGGACTCGAACGTGGCGAGAATGATTGACGGATTGGCTGCTGATTTGCGATGTGAGACGTTTGGGCTTAATTCAAGCTGCAATTTCTACGCTGAGAATATGCGTTTGATTGACGGGCTTTATTGGTTTGACGTTTATCATAACGGTGAGCTGCTGGGGGCAACGAGGATATCACTGCCGGGAGAGCACAATATTTTAAACGCTCTGGCGGTGGTGGCTATGTCGGTCAATACAGGGGCCGGGCCCAAAGAGATACTTGAATTATTAGGTGGTTTTACAGGTATCGACCGTCGGCTGATGCTCAAAGGGCAGTTAGAGGGTGTTACAATTATCGACGATTATGCGCACCACCCTACGGAGATAAAGGCTTCACTGGCGGCGATACGTCAAAGATATTCGCCCGGGCGGATTTGGTGTATTTTTCAGCCCCATCAGTACAGCAGAACAAGATTTTTACTTGAAGATTTCACAGAAAGCTTTAAGCTTGCCGATGTAACAATAGTTCCGGAAATTTATTTCGTCAGAGATACACAAGAGGCGAAGAAGGAAATTAATTCGGCAAAACTTGTTGAGCGAATCCGTGACAACGGTTCTGAGGCTTTGTTTATCGAGGGTTTTGGTCTGATTTGTGATTATCTGAAGCAAAATGTAAGAGCGGGAGATTTGGTGGTTACAATGGGTGCGGGGGATGTCTGGAAGGTGTCAGATGAATATATTCAGTGGCTTAGAGAAGATAGTTGAGAGCGATTATCCGTTGTCAAAGCGGACGTGGTACGGTCTTGGCGGGCCTGCGGATTATTTTATCAGGCCTAAAACCGTTGAGCAGCTTACAGAAGTTGTTCAGCGATGTAATGAAAATAACACACAAATTTATGTAATGGGTTTCGGCTCGAATTTGCTGATAAATGATGCGGGTTTGCGAGCGGCGGTAATAAAGCTCGAATCGGACGAGTTTGCTCAAATACAATTTGAGGGCGAGCGATTGAGCGCCTGGGCGGGAGTGGAATTGAGCAAATTGGTACTGACTTGTGTTCAGGAAGGTCTTTCGGGTCTTGAGTCGCTGACGGGGATACCCGGGTCGGTCGGGGGAGCAATAAGAATGAATGCTGGCGGTAACTTCGGTGATATCGGCTCTGCGGTGGAAACTGTCAGGGTGATGGACCATAAGGGGAGTGTTTTCGAGATGAGTAAGCCGGAGTTGATATTCGATTATCGTCGAACAAATATTACCGCCAAATTTATTCTCGGCGCCGATATGAAACTGGTTAGCGGCGACCCTGAACAAATCATGCGAACGGTAAAAGAGATATGGATATATAAGAAGAACAATCAGCCATTGAATTCGAAGAATTCCGGGTGTATATTCAAGAACCCCCGAGGTGTTTCTGCGGGAGCTCTTATCGACAGGGCGGGTCTGAAGGGTCTGCAAATCGGCGAGGCTGTTGTCAGCGAAAAGCATGCAAATTTCATAATCGCGCAGGAGGGATGCAAAAGCCGGGACGTTATGAGACTTATAGATGCGGTAAGAGGGCGGGTGCAGGAACAATTCGGCATTGAGTTGGAACTTGAGATTGAAATCTGGAATTGAACCGGTCGTGTGTCGGACGAGATGTTTATCGCGTAAAAAGAAACGTACGGTGTGATATAAGCAATAATACATACGATGAAATGACCATCAAATCTTCATCCAACACTCAAAGGCCGGCGGTAAACAGCAAATTGAAAGTAGCTGTTCTTGCCGGCGGTGTAGGCAGCGAGCGCGAGGTTAGTATCCAGAGCGGCGAATGTATTGCGCGGGGGTTAAAAGAGGCCGGCTTGAGAGTGGAGATTGGCGATATTGGGCCGGACAATCCGGGTGCGCTCGAAGACGAGAGTATCGATGTTTTTTTTATTGCGCTGCACGGCAAATTCGGTGAAGACGGCCAGTTGCAGCAGCTACTGGAGGAGAGAGCACTTCCATATACGGGCAGCGGGCCGGCGGCGAGTAAATTAGCGTTCGACAAAATTGCAAGCAAAAGAGCTTTTAGAGGAGTGGATGTTCATACGCCGGCCTGGGTTGATTTCAATTGTGACAGCGACGTGCAGCAACTTGAGAAAGAATTACAACAGTCCGGGAAAAGTTATGTGGTAAAACCGATAAAAGAGGGAAGCAGTGTTGGTGTCAGAATTATCAGGGACAGTCAAGAAGTGATGGCAGTCGCTCAGAAAACCCTGGCAGAATTCGGTGATTGTATGATAGAGGAATTTGTAGCTGGGCGGGAAATAACTGTCGGTATCCTCTGCGGCGAGGCACTTCCGATTATTGAGATAAGACCCAAAGAAGCGTTCTACAACTATCGGGCAAAGTACGTCGATGAACGAACGGAGTTTCTTTTCGATACGATTAAGGATGCGGGTCTGGCGGCAAAAATCAAGGCGGACGCCCTTGCATGTTTCGATGCGCTGGGCTGTGAGGACTTCGGTCGGGTCGATTTTGTTCTCGGCGACGACCAGGTCGCCTATGCACTGGAGGTCAATACCATACCAGGATTTACGAGCCATTCCCTGCTGCCGATGGCGGCGGCAAAGGCGGGACTTTCGATGAGCGATTTGTGTGTAAGAATTGTTGAGGCGGCGCTGAGGGCCCCCAAGCGCAAAGTAATGCGTTTGGGGAACCCCTGAAAAATAAAAAGAGGACAACGTGCAGTGGATAAGTTTTAGCGCAGGAAATACGCAATGTGATATACGAGATAGTCAGTGGCCAGAAGAAGAAAAACAAAAGGTAAAAGGAAAAAAGTATCGCTCAAGCTTCGCAGGTCGAAACGCAGGAGCAGGCTAAGGTCGGTTTTGTCTGTTCTGAGTTTGATAGTTATTCTGAAAGTGATTCTGGTAATTTGTGCCCTCGGCGCAACAGGTGTCGGCTTTGTATATTTAATTAGATATGTAAAAGAAACAGTTCCGGTGGCGGAAAGACCCGTCCCTTTGAAATTAGCGGGAGTTCCCGGGTGGGTTAATGAGGAGCTGGAACGAAAGATTTATACGGCGGCAATTGCCGATGGCGAGGATTTAAGAGTTGATGAAGATGCTGCCGAATCGGTGCAGAAAAACATTGAGTCTCTGGTTGTCTGGCTTGCCGATGTTAAGGTGCAGGTTGCTCACGACATTATCGAAATTGAAGGGCGATGGCGAAAGCCGCTGGCTATGGTAAAAACCGGGCTTCGAGAGCCTTATTATGTCGATGCCGAGATGGTTGTGCTGGATTTTGTTGCGATGCCGAATTTGCCGATTGTGAAAGTAAAGGGTTTGTCGAGAGGATTGAGAGCACCTTTTGCCGGTGAAGTCAGCCGAGAAAACGACCTTGCAGCGGCGGTGGAGATACTGGCATTGCTGGACCAAAGAGACCGAATTGACACTTCTGTAAGGCCGTTACTTTATGAAATTGAAAGTATAGATATGAGCAATTTCAACGGCCGGCAAAACAGCAGGGCACCGCATATTATATTGTATGCAAAAGACAGAACTGAGATTATCTGGGGGGCAGAGATGGGCAGTTGGCAGCGACACCTTGAAGTGCCGGATGAGGAAAAAGTTGCCCGACTTTACGGCCATTACAAGGAATATGGCTCACTGCAAAACAACGTTAAATATATTAATCTGTGTGAGCCGCAGGAGAGAATACCTCTGCCGGTTGACAAATATTAACTTAGTGGCTTGTGAAGTTGTTCAGTGCGGTGGCGAGTTTGGTGTATCGATATGGTATTTTGAATTTGGTGCAGATTGATTTAAGTTTTTTCAGTGCGGACTCACTTAATTTGCTTTGGAAATCTACGTTTGCGGTGCAGTGAAAGATTCTACAGCCGGCAAAGCGATGCTGGTAAATAGCACATTTGCCGTTTGAGTTATATGGGCAGATGGTAGTGGTCATTGGTTTTATGTTTTGGGTGCCAAGTTTTGCGGTTAGGTACATCATTTCCGGGGTGGTGACAAGCAAATGATGGTCGAATTTTGCGAAGTTGCAGCATTTGCCGCAGGCGCTGCACTTTTGTACTAAATCCGGTTTTTTTTGGATTTGCGAGTCCAGCCAATTGTAAATTTCAGCGACTTTCGCTGTGAGCCGGGGGTTTACTTTGAATTCTGCCACCATTTTTTATTCTTTTTTATTTTTTCAATTTCCTGTGATGTGTAATGTTTTCCCTGGTTGATACCGGGGCATTTTTGAGCGGCGTTGTTCCAGGCGTTTTGACTGGTCAAGTTGCTCGGCCAAAAAGGCCAGGCCCTGCACTGGGTCGGTCGAACGGGGTAAATCACACATTTTTTTTGGTTCTGAATTTTTCGCAAAAAGATACAATCTTTACTGTCCGGCTGTTCAATAATTGTTGTTCGCAGTCCGACTCGCTTTAGGTATTGCTGCCGCAAGTGTTCAACTGATATTTTCAGAAAGTCAGCGATGAGTTTAATCTGGGGTTTGGTAACCCAGATGTAGCCCTCTCCCGGTCCGGAGCAACATCGGCCACAATGGGTGCATTTGAAATGCAGGCCTGCGACATACCAAAGCGTTTTGTTTTTATTTCCGGTCATTTAGATAATCATTGTTGGGCAGGTACCGCCCTGAACCTGTAAACTATACAAAAATCGGCTTTTTATATCAATCACTACGTTGGTACTTAATATTATTAGAGTGTTGTGTGCCTGGAATTCGTCAAAGGGCCGATAAAAGATGTGTTATCAGGATATTTGGGCTGAAGTTGACAAGTTCTGTGATATGAACTTGTGGGGCGTCAGGAGCGTACATTCTTTATCATACAATCAGCATTTGATGCTTGATGGCTGTGCGCCTTTACTCAAGCTATGTTCTTTATTTGCCGATACTTATGATATAGAAGGAGTCAAGTTGCTGAGATTTGAGCCAGCCAGGAACTTTTGAATACGGCCCAAAATCCATTCCGAGTATCGGGCTTATGGATTATTATGCTTGTGTAAGCTGTACATTTTGGCGCAGCCGACGGGGACGGAGTCTGGACTAATTAATTATCGACTATTGATTATTTGTAAATAAAAGGTATTTTGCCAGACAGGTAAGTTAATAATCAGGTCTTATATGAAAATATTGATAACTGGCGGAGCAGGCTTTATTGGTTCTCATCTTTCAGAGAGATTATTGAAAGCCGGCCAAGAAATAACGGTTGTTGATAATCTAAGTACGGGGAGCTTAACAAATATTGAAGCGTTTCTGAAAGAAGCCAAATTTGATTTTGTCGAGGGGGACATCCGCAACTCAGAATTGATTGAGAGACTCATTGAACGATGTGATGAGATTATCCATCTGGCTGCGGCGGTTGGAGTAAAACTGATATCTGAGGCGCCCGTTCATACAATAGAGACCAACATTGGCGGGACCGAAGTCGTACTCGATGCGGCCAATAAGTTCGGTAAAAAGATTCTGATAGCTTCAAGCAGCGAGGTGTATGGCAAAAGTGAAGCGGTTCCGTTTCGTGAAGATGATGATATTGTTTTAGGCAGCACGATTTTTTCTCGCTGGTCTTACGCCTGCAGCAAGGCGATAGATGAATTTCTTGGTTTGGCGTTTTACCAGCAGTATGGGTTGAAAGTAATAATCAGCAGGTTTTTCAACACAATCGGGCCGAGACAAAAAGGTCAGTATGGGATGGTGGTGCCTCGTTTTGTTCAGCGTGCATTAAAAAATGAGCCGGTCCTGGTGTACGGCAGCGGCGAGCAGAGGCGATGTTTCTGCTACGTTGGAGACGTTGTCGAAGCAATCGTTGGTCTTATGAGCTGTGAAGAGGCTGCGGGGAAGGTTTATAATATCGGCTCAACGGAAGAAATCAGCATTGAGGGCCTTGCTGATAAAATTATTGAAATGACAGATAGTCAAAGCATAAAGGAGTTTGTGCCGTATGAGGTGGCCTACGGCAGGGCTATCGACGATATGATGCGGCGGGTGCCGAACCTGGAGCGAATCCGAGAGACAATCGGCTGGGAGCCGAGAACAAATCTGGAAGAGGCTCTGAACTTGATTATCGAGAGTGAAGGACTTAAAATCGAGGGTGTAAAATCATAGAATACCAGGCACCAGTATAAGGTTTGTGCCTGAACTGGTGTGATAAACAAGTTTTGAGAAGGCGGAATATTAACCGCTTATTTAGAGGCGAATAATTATGAAAAAGGTGTTGATTACGGGTATTACAGGGCAGGATGGTTCTTATCTTGCGGAACTTTTGCTGAAAAAGGGCTATCGCGTCTGGGGTTTGGTGCGGCGAAGTTCATCATTTCACACAGGCAGAATTGAGCATTTGTATAAAGACCCGCATGATAGGCCAAAACTCAGACTGATATACGGTGACCTTACAGATGGTGGTAGTCTGTCAAATATTATCAACGATGTAAAGCCTGACGAGGTTTATAACCTCGGTGCCCAAAGCCATGTCCGAGTGAGTTTTGATACACCAATTTATACGGTTAATACCGATGCGCTGGGTACTCTTCGCCTTCTTGAGGCAATACGTTCGAGCAGTAAGCCGCCGAAGTTTTATCAGGCATCGAGTAGTGAGATGTACGGCAAGGTTGCAGAGATGCCACAAACGGAAAAGACGCCGTTCTATCCGCGAAGCCCATATGGGTGTGCGAAGGTGTATAGTTTTTGGCAGACGGTGAACTACCGGGAGGCGTACGGTCTTTTTGCGTGTAACGGGATTTTGTTTAATCATGAATCGCCGAGGCGCGGCGAGACGTTTGTTACGCGGAAGATTACCCGTGCGGCGACACGAATCAAATTAGGTCTGCAGGAGAAGCTTTACTTAGGTAATCTGGACGCCAGGCGAGACTGGGGCTTTGCGGGAGATTTTGTGGAGGCAATGTGGCTGATACTTCAACAGGACAAGCCGGACGATTATGTGATAGCAACAGGTGAGATGCACTCGGTGCGTGAGTTTCTGGATGAGGTTTTTGGGCACCTTGATATGGACTGGCAGAAGTATGTTGAGATAGACCCGCGATACTTCAGGCCGGCGGAAGTTGATATTCTGCTGGGTGATTCAAGTAAAGCGAGGAAGGTTCTCAACTGGCAGCCAAAGGTTACATTCAAAGCTCTTGCGAAAATGATGACGGATGCGGATATGGAGATGGCCAGGTGTGAAAAGATTATTAACGAACATCAAGAGGTGAAGTAATGAGCGGATTTTTTGAGGACAGGCGTATAGTTGTTACCGGTGGGGCGGGTTTTCTGGGCGGATATATTCTTGAGGGGCTGCGAAAACGCGGCTGTAAGAACATTCTGGTTCCGAAGGTAGAAGATTATGACCTTGTAAATCTCGAAGATGTGATGCGGATGTATGATAATATGAAGCCGGATATAGTAATTCACCTTGCGGCGGTTGTTGGAGGAATCGGGGCCAATCGAGAGCATCCGGGTGAGTTTTTCTATAAGAATCTGATGATGGGCGTTCAGCTTATTGAGCAGGGTAGAGTTCGAGCTATTGAGAAGTTTGTTGCGATAGGGACGATATGTGCATATCCGAAATTTACGCCTGTTCCGTTTAAGGAAGAAGAGCTTTGGAACGGATATCCTGAAGAGACGAACGCACCGTACGGCCTGGCGAAGAAGATGCTGCTTGTTCAATCGCAGGCGTACAGGGCTGAGTATGGATTTAATTCGATATTTTTACTTCCGGTAAATCTCTACGGACCGGGAGACAACTTCGACCCAGCGAGCAGCCATGTGATACCTGCCTTGATAAAGAAATGCGTGGATGCGATAGAGGCGGGGGCCGACCATATCGACTGCTGGGGTACGGGGCGAGTGTCGCGGGAGTTTATTTATGCCGCCGATGCTGCAGAGGGTATCCTTCTGGCGACGGAACATTACAATGGAGATGAGCCGGTAAATGTTGGGGCCGGATTTGAAATAACGATAAAAGACCTTGCAGAAAAGATAGCCGAGCTAACGGGCTTCGAGGGTGAGCTTCGGTGGGACAGCTCGAAGCCGGACGGTCAGCCGAGAAGATGTTTGGATACGTCCAGGGCCAAAGAATACTTTGGTTTCGAGGCCAGGACGGATTTCGACGAGGGGCTTGAAGCCACGATTAAATGGTACCGTGAACAACTTGCAGGTAAAGGGCGGTGACAGCAGGTTAAATTATTTCGATGACTGCAAAAAGAGCGAGCAAAAGAGTCTATTTGTCGGGCGGGTTCATTTTGTCGAGTAAATCTTTGAGTTTCTTTATGAACACTGCGGGAGGGTCGTAACCAATCAAGGGACCGAAAATCTCGTTGCTGTCCGGAGATTTGATGTAGTGGGTGGGGTAATAACCGATATTGTATTGTTCGCTGATTTCGGGCTGTTCGTCGACGTTGATTAAGATGGGAATGAAGTTCCGGTGGACATAATCTATGACATCGTGGTGGGTGTAAGTGTTTCGGCGGGTGTCGGTACTCATAGGAGCAAACTCTTTGTAAAAAGCAAGTAAGACGGGTTTGTTTTGTTTTTCTGCAAGTTTGATGCCGGTATCATAATCTTCCCAATCAATAGTGTCTGTTCGCTGGAAGATAAAAACAAGAGCAACCAATATAAAGAAGGCCAGAAACATTATCAACAACGGTCGTGATTGCCTGCCGGTATGGGGAGGCTGAGCCGGGGGCGGTGCATGCCGGCCGGAGACGTTTTGACTTTCTGGTTTTTGAACTGTCACTTGAGTACCCTTATTGCGAAAAACAGTTTGACTATCAAAAGTTAATTATAAGTATAGTATTTTTTACAGTCAAGCGTCGTTTTCCCATAGTTTTAAATGAAAGAAATATCCGGAGAAGACAGAACAGCGAAACCTGAGAGGACAGCACTGTGGTATTTAGTTGTGCTGGTCGGGGCGGGTGTTTTTTATGTTGTCAGTTGTGCGCCGACGATACTATGGCAGGACAGTGCGTTGTTTGTTTATCGAGTGTGGCACAACGATATTGAAGGTAATCTTGGTCTTGCGCTTGCCCATCCTCTTTATGTAATGATAGGTATCGTTGTTAAAAATATCCCTATAGGACAGTTGGCCTACAGAATCAACCTGATTTCGGCGGTTTTCGGTGCGTTAACGGCAGCGAATTTGTTTTTGCTGGTTCGTTTATGGCTTGGGAAATTTTTGCCGGCACTAATAGCAGCGATAACGTTGGCTGTTTCGTGGACCTTCTGGCAGCAGGCGGTAATCAGTGAGACTTATACGCTATATACAGCGCTGATGTTAGGTGAGCTGATAGTCCTTTTGCAGTACACTAAGACAAAACAGATTACTTACCTGTATTTGTTGGGGCTTTTGAACGGTCTGGCGCTTGCCAATCATTTGTGGGCGGTGTTCGGTTTTGGCTGCTATTTTGTGTTGCTGGTTTTTTTGTTGGTCCGCAAACAAATCAGTTTAAGGCATTTTGGGGTTATCGTTTTGCTCTGGATAATCGGTGCACTGCCTTATGAGTATATAGTAGTAAAGAATATGATACTTTCAGGGGATGTTCGTGCGACATTGGCGTCGGCATTGTTCGGCACTTTGTGGCAGGGCAGCGTTCTTAGCAGTTCGGTAACCATTAAAATGGCATTGGAAAATGTAATATTCATACTGTTGAACTTTCCTACGCCGAACCTGGTTCTTTTCTTTGTGGGTTTTTGGGTGTTTCGGAAAATGACGCCAAGTCGCAGTTTCGGTAATATTGTGCTTGCACTGTTAGTGCTTTATTTTATATTTGCCTTTCGATATACGGTGCCTGACAGGTACGTATTCTTTGTTCCTTTTTATTGTCTTGCGGCGGCGCTTATCGGATTAGGTGCGGATGTTTTTCTGAGACGTTTCAAGCATAATTGGCTGGTTTTTTTGGTGGTGATTTTTAGTTTGCTGCCGATAGGGGTTTATTTTGTTACTCCAGAGATTGGTCGGGCGATGTACAAGGGGCTTGGTCAGAGAAGGCAGCGGCCTTACCGTGATGAATACACGTATTTTTTGCAGCCCTGGAAGAGTGGGTATCGCGGGGCGGAAAGGTTTGCCGAGGAGGCGCTGGATATAGTTGAAAAAGATGCGATAATATATGCCGATACCACTGTCGCCCATGCACTTTTATATGTTCAGGAGGTCACGGGGAGGCGCAGTGATGTAAAAATAGTGTCATATTACGATATGAGTGAAAATGCTCCGGTTTTTAACGCAGATACTGTTGGAGGTATAATTCGGACTTCGGCGTTGTATGTGGTCTCGCCTGTGAAGGGTTATTGTCCGGGGTTTCTTCTTGACGGCTATGATTTTTTCCGAGTGGGTGTTCTGTGGAAGGTAGTAGAAAAAGAGAAGATACCGTTGGCTTTGGATTAAAGAGAAGTGTAATTGATGGCTGCTGTGGAGAAGGGAGTTAGAGTTTTTTGGTGTTTTGACAGGTAACGGCAATTGAAAGGGATTTTAGATGAAAGTAGCTGTGGTTGGGATAGGATATGTCGGTTTGGTAGCGGCAGGTTGCCTGGCTGAGGGCGGCAATCAGGTAATTTGCATTGACAACGACAAGAAAAAAATAGCTGAGCTTAGAAAAGGTATTATTCCGATTTATGAGCCGGGTCTTGGCGAGATAATAAAGCACAACGTGCCTGCGGGCAGGCTGGATTTTACTACGACGTTGAAAAAAGGAGTTGATAATTCGTTAGTGATATTTATTGCAGTTGGGACGCCGAGCGCAGCCGACGGTTCGGCGGACTTATCAGCGGTGCTTGAGGTTGCGGGTTCTGTTGCCGAATTGATGGATGGTTACAGAATCATCGTTGCCAAGAGCACGGTTCCGGTAGGGACATATAAAAAAGTCAGCGAAGTGATGGCATCGAAGACAAACCATCCGTTCGACTACGTGAGCAATCCGGAGTTTCTCAAAGAGGGTTCTGCTGTTGATGATTTTATCAAGCCTGACCGCGTTATCATCGGCACAGAAAATCCTGCGGTGATGGAGATTATGAAACAGTTATATGCTCCGTTTATGCGGCGGAGAAGCCGAATAATATGGATGGACCCTGCCAGTGCGGAGCTGACCAAGTACGCCGCCAATGCTATGCTTGCGACGCGGATATCCTTTATGAATGAAATGAGCGCGCTTTGCGAGAAGGTCGGTGCGGATGTCGAGCTTGTTCGAGAAGGGATAGGCAGTGATAGTCGAATCGGCAATGCTTTTTTGTTTCCGGGTATCGGTTACGGCGGCAGCTGCTTTCCCAAGGACATACGTGCATTGATACACATTGGAGACTCAGAGGATTGTCCGATGAGGATTGTCAAGTCTGTTCAGGATGCGAACCTTCGTCAACAGGAGCGTTTTGTCGGGCGGATACAGGATTATTTTGCCGGCAAGGCGGAGCAGACAACTCTTGCTGTATGGGGCCTGTCCTTTAAGGCACGAACCGATGATATACGAGAATCTCCGGCGAT